>CAYOSZ010000010.1:0-8825 GCA_964406715.1 uncultured Ignavibacteria bacterium
CCAGAGCATAAGATACCGAATCAGCCATCTCAAGGTAACAAAAAGGGATTATGGAGAACTTAACGAAAGTCTCCATAATCCCGGAAGTTTAGCTTTAAGACTCGACGATAGGCTAATTTATTGTGCCTAAGAGCCGGTTCCATCTCACCCGATTGGGCAGATGCAAGATATTGTAACCGACGTTATGTGGTATGGATAAGATATTTCTGGACACCACGGGAGCATCAGGGTCTGGAGCCCAGGACCAGTGAATGATCATGGCTTTTCCCAGCACCAATTCTCTGGGCAAAAATCCCCAATAGCGGGAATCAGCGCTGTTGTCTCGATTATCCCCCATCATGAACAGGTGACCCTTGGGCACTTTCTGGGGTCCATAATTATCCCGAACGTCTCTTCCCCGTGAACGGGTATTCATATCAGTATATTTTATGAGTGGAAGATCGGGAACCCGTTTCCCGTCGACGTACAACATCTTGTTTTTGATCTCGACCGTCTGTCCTTCCACCGCCACGCATCTTTTTATGTAGTTCACCTTGGGATTGCGGGGATACTTAAAGATTACGATATCACCCGGCTTTGGTTCTCTCAACGGAGGAAGATGGATATTGGTAAATGGGATGGGCAGCTTGGCACCGTAGATAAACTTGTTAGCCAGAAGGAAATCCCCCACCAAAAGGGTATCCTCCATCGAACCTGAGGGAATTTTATATGCTTCCACCACCGAGCATTTTACGATCAGCGCAAAGATTAAAGCTATGGCAAAAGATTCGACATACTCCCTCAGTACCAAAAGAGCCGGCTTCTTTTGCTTTTTTGCTTTTGGTTTGCTTCTTTGGAACATGGCTTTTCCTCCGTTTCGGTCACCAATACACTCTTGTTGGGTATACGGCAGGGTAGACCACTTGGTTTAAAAAAATCGTATAAAAGCTAAGTGTGATCAACAAATATAAGGACTTTGAGTTTTTTCTTGACAAATTAAGGGAGCAATCTATTTTGCTTAGGTGAGTGAATATCGAAAAAGGGGATAAGGATTACTGAAAAAGGCCCCAAATATGAAACTGGTTCGAGCACCCGATAAAAGCGAAAGCTCGGTTACTGAAGACAACATTCAGCAAAAAAGGAGATAGTCATGTGGTCCACCGTCATCTGGATTTTGATCGTTTTGCTCCTCTCTCTGGGCGTTTATAAGATTACCATGGATGTCCGACGAAAGGAGTCCGGAGGCTTAAGCGCTAAGAGAGGGATCGTTCTCTTTCTTGCCATTATGGTGTTTTTAATAGCCGACCTCAGATGTTCAAAGGAAGACAAGATGAAAAACGAGGGTTCAGAATCGGTCGAGATCGAGCCGCAGTTAACGGAGGAAGAGGCGAGGGAGAAAAGTCTGAGATCTCAACTTCAGGATTACATAGGCAAACTTAACGATACCGACAAGCCCCAGGTGAAGCTTTTCTTAGAGCAAGGATTGGAACACAGAATGAACCAGGAATATGACGAAGCCCTGGAGATCTTCAAGCAAGCTCTGGATTTGAAACTCTACGATCACGAAAGACTCGCCTTTTTCATTCTGATGGGCAATTGCGAAGCGTATCTGAAAGAGTACGATTCTGCGATAAACTACTATTTTCAGGCGGAAAGATTGGGCCAGGATACGGGCAATGACACCGCTTTGGCGGTGGTCTATTCCAACCTGGCTTTAGCTTATCAATTGGAAGAGGAGCCGGATGGCGCCCTGGACAACTATTTCAATCTGCTTAAGCTTTTCAGAAAAACGGGAAACGTCCAGGGTGAGAGGAACGCGCTGGCTAACATTGGATTTATATACCAGATCAAGGGCAACGTGGACAGCGCCTCGGTGTATCATAAAAAATCTCTCGAAGTGCCCGGGACGGAACTTTCGATTTTAGCGCAGGCGGCGCAGATGAATAATTTGGCTTTGACTTATAGATCGAGGGGAAAATTAGACAGCGCCCTTACCCTGCACGGGCAGGCCTGGATGCTTTTCCAGAAAGCGGGAGACAAGAAGAATGAGGCAAGCGTTCTGACCAATATCGGATTGATCTATCAGGAGATGGGGGACCTGACGAAAGCTGTGCAGTATCACCGCCAGGCTTTTGAGATCGACAGCACCATGGGAGACATGATGGGACAGGCCAGCGACCTCACCAATATGGGTTCGGTGCTGGAGCAGGAAGGAAATCTCTCTTCAGCCAAAGAATACTATCAACGCGCGCTTACGCTTTTTGAGAAAGTTGAAGCAAGAAGGGAGATGGAGTTTGTCCGGAACAACATCCGAAGGGTGGAGCAGAAATTGAAGGAGTGACGTATCTAATTTAAGTTTGGCCTGGTTGAAAAACCCAAAACCTTCTACGGGATAATTCGCCCACTCCCGTTGAGACGATACCCCCAAAATGTGGGGCCGGGTATTGACCCCTGCCTTTGCGTTTTTAACATCTTTTCGTTCGATCAAAACAAGATTTTTCCAGGCGGGATTCTGAGTGAATATTAAATTTGACAGGTCTCAGATTCGTATGGGTAACAGATGACCACTCACAAAAGAAAAGTGAAAATCAGCCAATCACATCAGATCTTCCCATCCATGAAACCAGCACGAAGTTATCCTCAAAAAATATTGATAATCCAGCTTCGTCGAATCGGGGACGTTCTTATGTGTACCCCGGCTTTGCGGGCACTGAGAACGAATTTCCCCCAAAGCCACATCTCTTTTCTGGTGGAGAGAGAATCCTCCGATCTTTTGACTTCAAATCCCCATCTGGATGAGGTGATTATTCTGGAGAGAGGAAAATATAAAAACCCTCTTTACTGCTTAAAAAAGATATGGCAGATCAGAAAAAAGAGATACGATTTGGTCATAGATTTTTTGGGGAATCCACGAAGCGCTTATATCTCCTTTTTTTCCGGGGCAAGTCGCAGGATCGGTTACGATCTACCCTGGCGTAGATTACTCTATAATGAGATCGTAAAAAACGACCGCAGACCCAAATACTCCGCAACCCATAAACTGGAGGCATTAAAGACGCTGGGTGTAGAGGGGCTGGAAGTGAAACCGGAGTTTTTCATATCAGAGGAAGGCGAGCTTTTTTCACAGAGGTTTCTTAAAGAGAGCGGGATTGACCGGAACAAGCTGAACATCTCAGTTTCACCTACCAGCCGAAGGCATTTCCGGCGATGGCCTGCGGAGAGATTTGCCCGGCTGGGAGATTGGTTGATCTCACGACTTGGAGCTAACGTCATCCTGGTATGGGGACCGGGCGAAGCCGGAGTGGTGGAAAAGATTAAAAGTCTGATGCACCAGAGACCGGTAATCTCCCCCAGGACGGAAAATCTTTTTCAGCTGGGTGCCATCCTCAAAAGCTGCGACCTTCATATCGGAAACGATAACGGCACCAAGCATATCGCCGTGGCCGTGGGGAGACCCACCATCACCATCTACGGACCTCAAGACCCGGTGAGCTGGACCTATCCCGATTCTTCCCGGCACAGGTATTTAAAAGAAGAGGTGGATTGTCCTGACTGCGATAAGATCAAACACAGGTGTACCCGGCTTACCTGTCTGGATCAGATCACGGTGAAGGACGTACAGGAAGTCTTCCTCCAACTCCTGGATGATCTAAAAAAGAATAAAGAGAAGAATTTTGTTCAAAAAGCTGAACATCCTGCAGTTGATTAACGTCAGGTGGTATAATGCCTGCGCTCACTATGCGATTTGCCTGTCCTATGCCCTGAAGAAAAGAGGACACAGGGTGATAGTGGCAGGAGATCCGGGCAGCCCCCCATTGGCCAAAGCAGACAAATTAGGCCTGGAGACATACCGGGATCTTTACTTGAGCTCCACCAGCCCCTGGATGATGGTTTACAACGTCAAAAGGATTTCGGATCTGGTAAAGCAGGAAGGGATCGACATCATCAATGCCCACAGGGGAGAAGGTCACCTGACAGCTGTCCTTGCCGGAACTTTCCTCAAACGGAAGGTTCCTCTCATAAGAACCAGAGGAGACGCCAGGACGCCAAAATCCAACCTTCTCAATCGCTACTTGAATCATAAACTCACTGATAAGATCATCACCACCTGCGAAGTTTTGAGAACCAGTTACCTGAGGAACTTGAAGATGCCGGAAGAGAAGGTCGTCAACGTTCCGGTGGGAATAGATCTTGATCTGTTTGAGCCAAAAGAGATTCCCGTAAGATGGAAGGAAAAACTAAAGGTTCCTGAGGGGAATCTGGTGGTGGGAATCTTGGGAAGGCTCTCTCCGGTGAAAGGTCATAGGTACTTCATTGAAGCAGCGGAATATGTGTTGAAAGAAAATCCTCATACCACATTCATCATCTGTGGTGAGAATGCACAGATAAGCGCAGGTGAACTCAAAAAGACGGTTAAGAAGATGAACATGGAGGAAAATTTCCGGTTTTGGGGGAGGACGGAGAAGGTTAGAGAACTCATATCCATCTTTGACGTGGCAGCCGTATCTTCGGTGGGCTCGGAGACCATCTGCCGGGTGGCTCTGGAATACATGTGCATGGGGAAGCCGGTGGTGGGAACGAAAGTAAACGCCATCCCGGAGGTGGTGGAGCATGAGGTCAACGGGCTGGTGGTGGAGCCTGAGAAGCCAAAGGAATTCGCCGATGCCCTCCTCGAATTATTGCAGGATGAGAATAAAAGAAGAAGATTCGGAGAAAAGGGCCGCAGCATGGTGTTGGAGAAATTCAGCTTGGACTCCTTTGCCCGGAAGACCGAGGACGTGTACCTTGATTCATTGAGCTAATTTTTACCGATGCGATTGGGTCATGCCAGAAAAAAGTTTAAAAGTGGCTGAAAAGATCGTCTGGTTCTCCCTGTGCGGGTTTGCCTTTTTCTCCCCCTGGTCGGTTGCCGGAGCTCAGGCTGCGGTGGTTCTGGGGCTTTTAGCCTGGCTGGGTAAGATGCTTTTGTCAGGGAAGGTGAGCCTGGTACGCAATTCCTTGAATCTGCCCATACTCCTTTATGTGGGGGCTCTGGTGATCTCGGTCATATTTTCACCCTTCAAGATGCACAGCCTTCTGGTTCTAAAAGAGGAATGGCTGCTTCTGCTTTTCTTCCTGACCGTAAACAACGTCAAGGAGGAGTCTGAAGTCGAAAAACTTTTGACCATTTTGATCGCAGTCTCAACCTTAATCGGACTTTATGCCATCTGGCAGCATTATTCCGGGATGGATCTATATCGCCACCAGCTGCTTGAACCGAGGGGGGAGGTTTTCATAAGCCTGGGACTCTTCGATCACCATCTCACCTTCGGCGGTTACTTTATGCTGGTTTTCCTGCTGGCGACGGTATTTCTTGTAAATGCCAGAAGATCCGGTGCGTACAGGATTCTCGATTTCTCTGCGCCCATCGTTTTGGGGTTCTCCTTGATTTTCAACTATGCCCGCAGCGCCTGGTTCGGAGCTTTGATGGGCGGGCTGGCTTTGGGCTTTCTCAAAGGAGGAAAGTTCATCTTATTTTTAACGCTGGCACTTGTGGTTCTGTGCGTGTTGATCTATCTGATCGAGCCCACCATCTGGGAGCGAGTCACAAAGATCGATCTCTCCCCGGATAAGCCCGAGTCTACCAGGATAAGACTATGGCAGACATCAATCAGAATGATCAAGGACAGTCCCATCTGGGGAGTAGGCCTGGGGGGCTGGGGTATTCTTCTCGATAAATACAAGGTGGAAGGAGTCTATGACGCCACCTGCCATCCTCACAACGACTATTTGAACGTGGCGGTCAACTCCGGCCTGTTAGGTCTTTTGGCTTACTTAAGCATCTGGACGGTTTTCCTCTACAGCACCATCAAGTCGGCATTTAAGAACAAAAAGCGAATATTCCGCTTTTCGGCACAGATGGGCGGTATCGTTACCATTATAGCTTTCCTTTTCGCCAGCCTGTTTCAGTGTTATTATACCGATGCGGAGGTGAACATGCTGATCATGTTCATCCTGGGACTGACCACGGTTTTGAATCTCAAGACCAAAGAGGAGGAATCTTGAGCAGAATCTCCTGCGTGATCATAACCTTCAACGAGTCCAGAAACATCAAAAGATGTCTGGAAAGCGTAAGCTGGGCAGACGAGATAGTGGTGGTCGATTCGGGGAGCAAGGATGAGACGGTAGCTATAGCCCAAAAATACACCCAGAGAGTCTTCGTCCAAAAATGGCTGGGTTTTGCCCGGCAAAAGGAGTTTGCCTGCCGGCTGGCTTCCTTTGAATGGATTTTAAATATCGATGCGGATGAGGTGATCCCTCCTGATTTGGCCCGGGAGATAAGAGAAAAGATAGATTCTCGTCCGGAGATCGATGGTTACTGGACGAGAAGGCACTCCCGGTTTCTGGGCAGATGGATGGATCACGCCTGGCAGCCGGATTGGGTATTGAGGCTCTTCAGAAAAGAAAAGGGATTCTTCGAGGAAAGACAGGTTCACGAAGGGGTCACGGTGAGAGGAAAAACAGCCAGATTGAAGGGGAAGATTGAACATTACCCCTTTGAGACTTTAAGTCACAATCTGAGAAAATTAGACGAATACACCACCCTTTCTGCTTCGCAGATGATGGAAAAGGAAAAGAAGGGGATTTTGCCGAAGCTGTTGTTTTCGCCTTTCATGGGATTCGTTAAAACCTATATTATAAAGCAGGGTTTCAGAGATGGCATCCCCGGTTTGATCTTGAGCGGGATTCACTCCTTTTATGTTTTCACCAAATATGCCAAATACTGGGAGTTAAGAAACAAACCAAGAAACACAGAAGATAGCTCCGAGGAATAGGGATCACCCTGTGCTCTACGGATGTTTCACCGGGGAGAGTCTTCAGGGGGGAAGAAAACAGATAAGATATGACAAGTCAACCCGGATCAGATAAGGATCTGTCGATCATCATAGTCAATTTCAACATGGCTTTACTTTTAAGAGAATGCCTGAAATCGATAGAGGAGAATAGGGGAGAGGTTTATACCGAAATTTTGGTGGTCGATAATAACTCAGGGGATCAAAGCGTGGAGATTATCAAAAAGGACTTCCCTCAGGTGAAAGTGATAGCCAATCCGGAAAACATCGGTTTTGCCCGAGGGGTTAATCAGGCGTTGAATCTGGCCGGAGGAAAGTATCTTTTGCTTTTGAATCCGGATGCCGAGGTTTTGCCCGGAACTTTGAGAGGCATGGTCGACTTCATGGATCAGAATAAAGGTGCAGCTATTTCAGGAGTTCAGCTTCTGAACCCGGACGGGACCAAACAGAATTCCATTGCCAATTTCCCCAGCTTGACTCAAGAGCTTTTCAACAAATCGCTTTTGAGGATTCTTTTCCCTAAAAGATATCCCAGTAAATATCGGCAGTTTTTGTCACCGATAGAGGTGGAATCGGTAATCGGGGCATGTATGATCGTTCGTTCCCAAGCGGTTAAACAGGTGGGAAAATTGGACCCGGGATATTTCCTCTTTCTGGAGGAGACGGACTGGTGTTATCAGATGAAAAAGAAGGGGTGGAAGATATTTCACCTGCCCCAGTTTAGAGCCCTTCATAAGCAAGGGCAGAGCTTACTTGGTTTTAAATCCAAAGGCAGAATAGAGTATTACCGCAGCTTACATAGATTTTTCAAAAATAATTACAGCCGGTCAAGTCACCTTCTCTTGAGGGTTATCGTTTTCACAAAGACCCTGGTAAATTTAAGCTTGAACCTGTTGGCAATGATTTTCACTCTGGGACTGAAAAAAGAATACAGAGAGAGGGTATCCATTTACTGGCATCTTTTCCTCTGGCATCTTTTGGGTTGTCCGGGTCGAGAGGTAAAGAGATATGGATCATTTTTCAGAATATGACTTTTCTTTTTCAGAGGTAAAATCGTTTAATATTATGTGAGGATTAAGTCTAAGGATGAAGTCGGCTTGAATTATCATAAAGGTTGAATGATTTAAAGCTGATGAGGTAATTGGTACCCATAACTTGCTCAGAGGTGGAATAAGTGAATCTGGCAGAATTCATCATCGGGGTGGAATCGTTTAACGCCAACATCGATATTCTCTTGATCCGAAAAGCGTACGAATTTTCAGCCAAGGCTCACAGCGGGCAATATCGGCTATCCAGAAAGCCTTACTTAGAACACTGCCTGGAGGTGGCTTTTATCCTGGCAGAGCAGCATTTGGATTCCACCACCATCGCGGCGGGGCTGCTTCATGACGTGGTGGAGGACACGGACGTGACCATCGACCAGGTGAGAGAACAATTTGGAGACGAGATAGCCGATCTGGTGGACGGGGTTACCAAGATCGGGGAGCTCAAATTCAAAAGCCTGGAGGAGGAACAGGTGGAATATTTCCGTAAGATGCTCCTCTCCATGGCCAAGGATATCCGGGTGATAATCATCAAGCTGGCGGACAGGCTGCATAACATGAGGACATTGGATTCTCTGGATAAAAACAAACAAAAGAAAATAGCCGGTGAAACCCGGGAGGTTTACGCTCCCCTGGCCCATCGTTTCGGGATGGCCAGGATGAAATGGGAACTGGAGGATTTGTCTTTAAAATATATTGATCCGGAAGCTTATGAGGAATTGGTGCGGAAGGTCAATGCCCGAAGGGAGGACCGGGAAGCATACATCCGGGAGATCACCGACCCCTTGAGAAGAGAGTTAGAGAAAAACGGGATAAAGGCGGAGATAACCGGAAGAGCCAAGCATTTCGATTCCATCTATCGCAAGATGAAAAAGAGGCAGAAACCCTTTGAGGAGATCTTCGACCTTTTTGCCATCCGGATCATCGTGGATTCGGAAGGAGAATGTTATCATGCGCTGGGCATAGTTCA
>CAYOSZ010000010.1:8835-14439 GCA_964406715.1 uncultured Ignavibacteria bacterium
CGCCCTGCCCAAGTCCAACATGTATCAATCGCTTCATACCACGGTGATCGGTCCCCGGGGAAAGATGGTGGAGATACAGATAAGGACCCATCAGATGCACAGAACGGCCGACTATGGCATAGCAGCTCACTGGCTTTATAAGGAAGGAAGAAGGGATCCGGACGATTCCGACAAACAGATGACCTGGTTGAGGGATGTACTGGAGTGGCAGAAGGATTTGACCAATCCCGCAGAGTTTTTGGAGTATCTAAAGATCGACCTCTTCCGGGACGACATCTTCGTATTCACTCCCAAAGGAGAATTGAAACAGCTGGCCAAAGGCTCCATCCCTTTGGATTTCGCCTATGCCGTTCACAGCGAGGTGGGTAAACATTGCATCGGCGCCAAGGTGGACGGAAAGATGGTGCCCTTAAATACCGTTTTGGCAAGCGGTCAGGAGGTGGAGGTGGTCACCTCTCCTCACCAAACACCTTCCCAGGACTGGCTGAAGATCGTAAAAACCACCAGAGCACGTAGCAAGATCAGACACTGGTTAAGACAGAAAAGATATGAGGAAAGCGTAAATCTGGGGAGGGAGATATTCGAAAGGGAATTGAAGAAACACCACCTGAAATCCCCCTCCGAACAGGAGATCTCCGATCTGGCCATGGGGCTGAATTTCCACGACTCCGAAGCTTTGTTCTCTGCGTTGGGGAACGGAACGATATCGGTGAAGCATGTCTTCACCAGACTTGTTCCCCCGGAAAAACAGAAAGAGGCTGAACCTTCGGTCATCAGAAGATTCGTGGAAAAGGCCAGAGGGGGGGCAAAGGGAATAAGAGTCGGAGGAATGGACAACATGATGTTCCGCTTCGCCGGATGCTGCCAACCCGTGCCGGGAGAGCAAATCGTGGGATTCGTTACCCGGGGACGGGGGGTCTCCATCCATCGTTTTGATTGTCCCAATGCCCTGCAGATGCTGACAGAGGAGGAAAGAAGGGTGGAGGTGAAGTGGGACGTGGGGAAAGACCAATCCTTCCTGGTGAAATTGGACGTTTTGGTGGAGGACCGAAAGAATATGCTGAGAGACATCACCCAAGCCATATCGGATGCCGATACCAACGTCCGGGCAGCGGAGATAAAAGGACGTGAGACCACTCTCACCGGAAGCTTTATCATCGAGGTGAAAAACATAAACCACCTTAACCGGACTTTGAAAAAGATAAAAAAGGTCAAAGGGGTGATTCAGGTGGAGAGATCCAAAGGAATGGAGCGGATGGAGGAGATGCAGAAAGATGAAACCTCCAGGTGAATTGGTGGTCAATCGGACGGAAAAAATCAGATGGCTGTCCTTTTCCCCTCTGAAAACTTGTCCTTTTATTCTTCATGGTCTCATCGTCAAAAATCAAAATATCATTAGGGATGCAGAAACAAGAGAGGTAAAAAGAGCGTTGCATAAGATCACCGGCCAGAAAAGGAGACTCGTTTTCCTTTCCCAGATGCACCGGGACGAATGTGCGGTCATAACTTCAAAAGATCGGCTTAAGGGAAGATATAAAGGGGATGCTGTTTTGACCGATCGAAACGACGTTTTCATCTGCGTGAAGGTGGCCGACTGTTTGCCCATATTGTTGGTTGAGGAAAAAAGAAAGGTGATAGGTCTGGTGCATGCGGGTTGGAGAGGGACGTTTCTGGGCATTGCCCGGAGAACCCTAGATGCGGCAAGAAACCGGCTGGGCTGTGAACCCGTCGACTTCACGGCAGCATTCGGTCCGTGCATCCAGAGTTGTTGCTATCAGGTTTCGGATGACGTGGCAGTTCTGTTCGACGACAGAAGCGTGAGTCACTCCAGAGAGGGAACATCCAGCCTGGATTTGATTGGTGCAAATTTGAAACAATTGGTTGGTTGCGGAGTAAAACAGGATAAGATATTTGCCACGGACAGGTGCACCTGTTGTGAGAAGGAGCTGTTTTATTCTTACAGGCGGGAGAAGGAGAATGCGGGAAGAATGATCGTATTTATGGGACTACGATGACGATCATCTAATTTGTGGATTTCAACTCTTACAGGGAGGATGGAAAATGAGGAAAAGCTGTTTTATTTTATGCATATTCCTCTTCTTTTGCCTCGGACCTAAGGCTTGGGGCATAACCGGTTTGGGCTTCGGCATCAGAGGGGGAATGATTCAGAATTACAAAAACGACAATCTGAACGTGATTCCCACCCAGGATCAGGACTGGCTTAAGGAGATGCCCATGCTGGGAGCGCATCTTAAGATCGGAACATTGCGTATCATTCACCTGGAAGCTTCGGTGGAATATGCCTGGAAAAAGAAGGAGATCGTCCTGGAGGGTCTAACCAAAACCGAGTTCTCCGTAAACGACCTCTCCCTGAATGCCACCGCCAAATACCTTTTCGCCGTTCCGGTGATTAAGCCGTATCTGGGGGGTGGAGTGGGAATACACAGATTGGTTTACGGTATATCGAATGACGCTTACTCCGTTTATGTGCCCGAGGATCAGAGCAAAATGGGAATTCACGCGGTGGGAGGCATCCTTTTGTCCCCTCCCGCTTCTCCGCTGGAGTTTTTTGCCGAAGCAAGATATACCTCCATCCAGACGGATAACGAATCCACCCGGTATACTACCATTTTGGCCGGGCTCACCTTTAATCTTCCGTGAGATTCACCCGGATGCATGCAAGCGTCACCGGAGAGCGGTCAATCAGAAAGATCTTGTCTATGCGAATTCAACACCTGGCCCTCCGGTGAGACGGTTCCCGGTCGTACGGGGGAATTTGTTAAAAACCCCCCAGGCGGAGGTTGACAAAGAAGGAAGCGTGTGTTATAATCTGGGATGCGATGATCCGATCATAGGAGGATGACCATGAAGAATATTCTTGTTATTACGATAGCCGTGATTCTTTTTTCAGTCACTTCCGCCTCGGCTCAATTTTTGGGTCAGCTTACTCCTGCCCCCACGGTGAACAGAGGAGAGGCTTTACTGGGAGTCTACCTGGGAGTTTATGAGGATGCCTTCTCCATATTCGGACAAGCTCGTTACGGGATAGCTAAATACTTCGATTTGGGATTAAAGATGGGGATGATCGATTGGAGCACGGGGTACGGAGAAAGCAATACCGGTCTCGCCATGGGGGGCGATTTCAAATACTGGTTTATGGAACAGCTTACCGGTGATCCGCTGGATATTTCGTTTGGAGGAGGAACGGAATATCTGGATGTCTCGGATTACAGCCTGTTCTCTTTGGGAGCAAACGTCATTGCCTCTTACCAGATTGCTTATACTGAAGGCAAGACCGTTACCCCATACGGTCGCCTAAACGTACGATGGGAGAAGCACAACTTCAAAGGTCCATTGGTCCGGCCTTTGGGTTGGGAGAGCGGAAATACAAGCGACAGCGACATCGACATGGCTTTAGCCATGGGAGCAGAACTCAAGCTCGCCTCAGCTCTCTTTTTGATCGGCGAGCTGCAGATAGATGATAATGTGGGTTTTTTGGCAGGAATAAACTATACCGTGTTCTGACGCGCTTAAGTGAGCCAACAAAGAAAAGCTCTGGATTACCAGAGTTTTTTTTTGGGTAGTCGGACAATCTGAAAATCGCAAAGGAAGGGCTTTTGAGCCTGCTTGAGGCCGTTATTCTGGGAATCGTTCAGGGCCTGACGGAATTTCTCCCCGTCTCCAGCTCCGGGCATCTGGTTTTAGGTGAGTTTCTGTTGAAGGTCAAGTTTGATGACATCAGCTTTGAGGTCTTTCTTCATTTCGGGACATTTCTCTCCGTGATCATCGTGTTCAGAAGAATCATAAAAACGATGCTTAAGGGGATATGGCTCAAAGCGAAGTCAAATTTTACCGGCAAGATGGCATCGGCGGAGGATGAGGGCTGGCGCCTGTTCTGGCTGATTTTAGTCGGTTCTATTCCTGCCGGGATTTTGGGGGTTTTCTTCGAGGATTATGTGGAACTTTGTTTCTCTTCGGTCACCCTGGTGTCTTTAATGTTGCTGTTTACCGGAATGGTTTTGTTTCTAACCCAATTCTTCAGTGCAGCAAGAAGGAAGGTGACTTTCAGCGACGCCTTCGTGGTCGGACTAGCTCAGGCTTTGGCCATGCTTCCCGGAATTTCCCGATCCGGTCTAACCATCAGCGCCGGCATCTTCAAGGGGATAGAGAGGTCCAAAGCAGCAGAATTCTCTTTCCTTCTCTCTCTGCCCGCCATTTTTGGCGCGTCATTGATTAAATTGAAAGACGTGCTGCATCAGGTCGACTTAAGTCAGGATTTAAGCATTTACTTAACCGGTGCATTCACCGCCTTTGTGGTGGGGTATCTGGCAATTAAGTTTCTTTTGAACGTGATCAAGAAGGGAAGATTTCAGTACTTTGCCTATTATTGTTTCGCGGTGGGACTGCTTTTTCTGTTTGTCTCGAGATAAGGTTTGTGACGGTGATGCATCTCGATTTTCCATATCACTTTCTTTTTTAGATGCAAAAAAAAATTGATAAAATCTTGATCATTCGTTTTAGTTCATTAGGAGATGTAATTCTGACCACTCCGGTGATCCGGGTGCTTTCGGCTCAATTCCCTCGCTCGAAAATATACTTTTTGACCAAGGCTCAATATGCCGACCTGTTAAGAGATGATCCCCGCATCTCCTCTTTAATAGAATTCGATCCCTACCGAAGACACAAAGGTCTTTCCGGGTTCGGAAGGTTGATCTCTGATCTGCGGTCCTGTGATTTCGACCTGCTGGTTGACCTGCATGCCAATCTGCGTAGTTTTTTTGTCCGTCATCTGGTCAATTCCAAAGTCAAACTCAAATACCGCAAGCACTGGTGGTCCCGATTCTCCATGGTGCATTTGAAATTCTTAAAGATCAAGGCAGTACATACAATAGATTCATATCTCGACGTCCTGAGAGGGATTCAGGTGGAAACCCCCAAAGAGGAACCCTCGATTTATCTTGGCCCGGAGAATGTGGAGTTTTCAGATCATTTTCTGCTTGAACGAAACGTGAAAAAGGATGATATTGTAGTGGGAGTACACCCGGGGGCAAAATGGGAGACCAAAAGATGGGATGAAGGGAAATTCACTGAAGCCTGCCGGACCTTAATTGATAAACTCAACTGCAAAATTCTTCTGTTCGGCAACACCGGCGAGGAAAAGTTAGTTGAAGAGGTAAAAAGGGACCTGCCGGAGGAGAAGCTGCTTTTAGCGGTGGGCTTACCTTTGGGGAAGTTCATGAGCCTGATAAAACGATGTGATTGTCTCATCACTAACGATTCCGGGCCCATGCACATGGCATCAGCCCTGGGGGTGCCGGTGGTGGCTATATTCGGACCCACCCATCCGAAATTGGGTTTTGCCCCTACGGGTCCTTCGGATGTGGTCCTTTGTGCGGATGTCAAATGCAGCCCCTGCAGTTTGCATGGGGAAAAAAGATGCAGAAAAAAATCCAGATTCTGCATGGATCTGATCCAGCCGGAGATGGTGGCCGAAGCGGTGAAGAGGATACTTGAGAAAAAGAGGTCTTTTCCGAAGGAAACCTGATTGAGAATAAAGCTTTCATTTATCTTGATCCTCCTTTTGCTGTTCTCGAAAGGATTCGC
>CAYOSZ010000011.1:0-6933 GCA_964406715.1 uncultured Ignavibacteria bacterium
GCCCTACAAACTACATGTTTACAAGGGTGACTTGAGGATAATTTGTGAGAGTTTGAATCCATGCTAGTAGATTCCACACAAAGGGGAATTACTTTTTGTCAATTCTAAGATATTCTCCAAAAAGCTCTTTAGAGATTTCGAATTGCTTTGAAAACCAGCTGAGTATTTTGGACTGTTTGTCTACTAGTCGTGACCTTTTCTCGCCAACAGGTTTATTCTCGAGTTCTGTTCCCAGAGTCATCAAATCTACTCCTTTATTATAGAGCTGCCCCAGGTGTTCCTGCACATCCTTCTTAAACAGGAATTCTTTATCTCTAGAATCCCGCAGGAATTTCGTCAACTGATCCTGCTTTATGCTAGCCTGCTGACCTATAAAAGAGAGATATTCCATAGTGGCCAAGAAAACCGGATATCTTTTATCATAAAGGCTAAGTCTCCAATGTCTTTTCGCTAAGAGGTACTGCAAAACAATAATTGTACCTGTAGTAATCGCTAACACAAGGGTTATAAAACCTGAAATTGTTTCCATAGTTTCTCTACGCCTCCTAATTAAACTATAGTTACTCTGTTTTCTGTCAGGAGACACCTGACAGGGTGTCAGATACTAGTAATTGATATAGAATTAATAAAAAGAGAATCTTTTTCGTCTTATTACCGTATCAGTGGACAACCCGAGGGTTGTCCCTACGAACATCATTGCGGTTTTGTAAACTATATCAATTTTAGCTATCATAATCTGTGAATTATTCCTTCCTCCAAGGAAATGTATTGTCTGTACAGACTACAGGTCAAACACGAATGAACAGGAAATATAAACAAGATATTCCCGATTTTGATATCATCTAAGAGATCATCATCAACCTGAATCACCCCGTGCTCTTGGGTCAGGTTTATTAGTTTTGCCTCTCTATTGATCGGACCAAAAGTTCCATCCTTGAAAGATGTCAAATAACCGAAAATCTGCTCTCCGCTTTCATCAAGGATATGGACATTTGAAAAATGTATAACTCCTCCATATACAACGACCTGCTTCCGATCTTTGTACTTGCCAACAACCGGGCAGGCCACTGCAACGGCTATCTCGTCCTCGGTGCACGAGCCAAGTTTTTCCTGCATTAAATCGTAGAACACGAAATTTCCCGGCCTGATTTCATCAACTCCATCGAAATTGTCAGCTATGCTGCAGGTGGGGGTATCACCAATTGAAATCTCACATGGCTGTATTTTCGCATCATCCAGATGCGCTTTTATCGCCAGCAGCCTTGCTACTGAATCAGTATGTATCTTCTGAATTTCCTGAATTGATTTTGCATTATAGCTATGTCCGGCATGAGTAAGCAGCCCCCTGAAATTAAGCTTGGGTGATTCCTTTATCTTCCGAGCCAGAGAAAGAATATCTTCAAAATTATCCCACGACAAACCTGTTCTTCGCAATCCGGTGTCAATTTTGATCCACATTCCGGATTTGTGTTTTCGATTTTGATTCAGAACTGTGAGAACTTCTTCAGAATCGACAAGAAGGTTTAATTTGATCTTCTCAGCCAGTTCGTTGATCTTATCCATCTCCAGCAGATTGACAATGAATGCAACGGTGATATCCGACCAACCATGTTTGGCGAAATAGAGTGCCATATCCAGGGAAGAGACCGTAATCTGAGTTACCCAAAAATCTCCGAACCAATTCCCAATCTCTGCTGATTGGTGGGTCTTGAAATGGGGTCGGAATCTGACGCTTGCCTTCTTTGCCTTGCTCGCCATCTTTTCGATGTTTCTGAGTACTCTTTTCTTGTCGAGAATCAAAGTTGGTTTGACGACTTCGAATCCGAGCTGGTTAAATTTCATTCGTCGATTCCTCCCCCAGACCGCGAGATAAATCGCGCAACTACGACGCCCATCACCCCACTGAGGGCATCATGAATGGTGCCCTACGCCTTAAAATCTCCGTTGTGAGCTGGCAATTAAAGTCTTCTTACAAGTTTCCTCCGAAGAGTACGATAACCGGTTTTCTCATAGAACCCAAGCGATCCTTCGGCGAATTCCCATATATCGAGTCTCATTTCGGTTGCGCCCTTTTCTTTTGCCCACCTTTCTGTAGTTTCCAGCAGTTTCTCGCCGACACCGTGTCGCCGAAACACCTCGGTAACCAGCAGGCTTTGCAGATGTCCATGCTTGTAGGCTACCCTTGCCGGATTGGGTTTGTCCTCTCGAATATAAACCTCGGCAAATCCCGCAGCTTGATTGTCCACCAAAGCTAAGAATATTTCGGAATTAACATCGCTGATGATTTTCTCAAGCTCCCGGCGAATTTTGGGAGTTTCATAGTTCTCAGATTCACCTAAGCTCACCAGCCTGTCTGGTATACCCCTGACGTGAAACTCATGGAAATTTTTATATAGACTGTAAAGAGCTTCGATGTCCTGCAGCTTAGCCGGTCGAATCAACACATCATTCATACGCTTCTATGATTTCTTTGCCTGCCTGGTTTTGCCCCCGACGAATCTATTTACATAAACGGACTTAAACTCCTCTGCAAGAATGTCCATCAAAATAACGTCAAATTTCTTTCCGCCGATGATTCTGGCCTGTCTCCTTCTGCCTATCTCTTTAAAGCCCACTTTCCTGTAACAGTTTACTGCCCGCTCGTTGTAGGAAAATACACCAAGCATGATGTTATTAAGATTGAGCAGATTAAACCCATAATCAAGCATCAGTCTGGTTGCATCCTGGCCATAGCCCTTATCCCAGTATGCTTTTTCACCGATGAGAATCCCGAACATAGCCCTTCTGTCGACCTTGTCTATGTTGAAGAGGACGCATCGTCCGATCAGCGTGTCCGTTTCAAGATCAATTATGTTAAAGACATGCTCCTGTTTCTTTATGATTTCATCGATCATCTCTTTGGTTTTATCAAGAGAAAATGGTGTATATGCTTCATCTCCCAGAGGAATTGCCACCTCCAGATCGTTATTCCATTCAGTCCATTTTTCCGCATCTTCCGGAGTGCAGGATGAGAGATAGCATTTCTTTCCGACAAGTTTTTTGTAATGAGTCATCGATATCTCCTTCATCAAACATTTCAGATATCTCAATCCATTAATCAGCAGGGTAGAGGCTTAATATTCTGCATCCTCGAGGTTATGAAAAAATGTGTCACTACTACAACATCCTTTCTCTGACCATCTGGATGGGGATGGTTCCATAGCTAAGAAGTTGATCGTGAAATTTCTTGAGATTGAAAGCCTTCCCTTTGAGCTTCTTGAAATCGTCTTTCAGCTTCAGAATTTCAATCTTGCCCATGATGTAGGTCATGGGTTGGGTTGGAGTATAGGTATATCTTTTGACCTCTGCGATGGCATTGGTCTTTTCCAATTTCGCCACGTTCACCAACATGTCCACCGCCTGGTTGAAACTCATCCGCCTGGTATGCAGGCTGGCATCTATGATCACCCGGCAGGCACGCCAGAGTTGATCTTTCAGTTGAAGCAGGCGAGTTTCCGGTTTGGTATAGAATCCTTTATCATACATCAATTCCTCGCAGTAAAGTGCCCAGCCTTCAGCGAAGAGCGAAGTCCAAAACTGGCGCCTGACTTTCGATTTTATCTTGTTGCAATGAACCAATTGCAGATGATGTCCGGGATAGGCTTCGTGCAAGGCAGTCAATACCGCTACATAGGAGTTGTGCCCCTGTAATTGCTCCTCTTGCTGCTTGAGGGGTAGCTTTTCATTAACCGGTGTCACCCAGAAAAATCCCTGCTGTTTTTTTTCGAATGGAGCCGGCTCCATATATGCACCGTAAGGTATGGTGGTCCTCTCGAATACCGGGGTTTCAACCACGGAGAGGCTTTCACCCTTTGGTATGGTGACCAAGTCTTTTCTTCTAACAAAGTCCCTGGCTCTTGCCATCTCCCTGGTATAGAAGTTCAGCAGATTTTCCTTGGAAGGATGCTTCTTCTTTAAATCATCCACAATCTTGGACCAGCTTTTTTGGTGATCAATCTTTTTGGCCAAAGCTCTCATCTCCGCCTGGGTCTGTTTGATGATTCGGTTCCCTATGGTTAAAAGATCATCTGTGGTGTGGGGAAGCTGGTGATGAACCGACAGAAGAAAATTGAAGAAACCTTCTCCGATGGCAAATTGACCTTTCGACCTAGAAAGAAGCCGTTTCTTTAGAAATTGCTCGTATTCTTCGAAAGCGGAGAGGGCTTTGCGATTGGCTGCCAAAAGCTGTTTCTTGATATAAGGCACTTTTTCGGCAAAGAGAGGGATCATCTGTTTGAAGAATTCCTTTCCACCGGTGGTCGTCTCAATGGCAACTTTAGTCCATATTCCGGGAATATCTCTTCCTCCTCTCAAATTCTCCTCACCCTCCTTCAAAAGGCGAGGAACCTGTCTCAATCTTCCCAAAAGAGATTTCATTCTTACCTTCAAAGGAGCAAAATCGCGAACCATCAGGATGTAACATCCGAGCAGGGCGATGTTGGGATATAACATAGCGTGTCTTTTGAACCAGCGTAACTTCTCCTCCTCTGCTATCTCCACCCTGAGGGAGTCCCGCAGCATTCTTAAGTCCATTTGTTCATCTATGGACAGTTGTGTACTTTTCGCACTGGGCTTACTGTCGGAGTAAAACTTCTCCAACTTCTTCAGATACGATTTTGCCTTTTTGAGATGTCTTCTCCGGGACTCCGGATCGGTCTTGTCCAACTGGTCGTCATATTTATGGATTCCCAGAAAGGTAGCTTCCATCGGGCTTTTCATCCAGTGGAACTCCAGAATCTCGTTTACCAAACGGTTGAAATCTTTGTTCACCGTATTCCTCCTTAGGTGTTTAAAAAAATAAATTGTTTCTCCAATTGGAAGTCATTTCGTCTATCCTTTCTTTATGATTGCGATGAACTTCTGATCCTCTTCGAATATCTGATTGAAAAATCTTTTGACCTCTTTGTATACGCTCTGAGGTATCAGTGGTTTCTTGATTGCCAGAAGACGTTTATAGATGATTATATTATCCCGGATTTGATATTCCGTACGAAACTCGCTGAAGTCAGTTTCCAACTCAACCGGGTCGGGCAGATATGCTACTTCATAGGAGTCTGGTAGGTTGATAACGACTCGATTCACATCAGTTTTGGCCTGATCGAACATGATGGGAAAGATTCGGGTGGATTCGGAGATATCTTTGGCAGTCATATCCCGGTTTAAGATGTTTGGATTGATATACAGCATTGAATCCGTTTTTTGCACGTAGTGAGAAGAATGAAAGCGGCAGTATATTTCGAAATCCTCACCATAGTCATATAAATCACCAAACCGGCAAGAATCCAACATGGCACCGGGGCAGTATTGACGTATCTCTTTTGCCATGTAGTCTTTTCTTTCCGGGATGGTTTGACTGCGGAATAGATTTTTTATTCTTATGCTTCTGGGGGGAGAATAGACCTGCCGGGATTCGCCCTCGAAACTTCCATCCTCAGCCAATGAGACGTAAGTTTCGACAGACGTCATATTCGCGGAATAATCCACCGATGGCGTTTCGATGAGTCTTCCTTCCGATTTTTGAATGAGCAGTCCATCAACTCCCTGATATTGTTCAGACACGCAGTTTATGCAATTTGTTCCATAATACGGATCCAGCCAGAGCTCTTCTCCGTCCGCATCCACTTTCAACAACAGATGCCCGAACCAGTCCAGCATGGGAACGTCCGGCACCTCCGTCACCATCTCACTATTTGGTACCAGCACCGGATTGGATTCAATTTCCACAGATTTCAACAAACCATATAGTATTCCGCTTACCTCGGCGCTGCTGCCCACCTGCCGGTTGAAGATGGTTTCGGCCTGGTCAAAGATGGAATGGGAAGGGAAGTTTACCTTAAAATGAGACTGCACGAAGTAGAATACATTCTCAACTTTTTCCTGCGTGGTTGTACAGTCCCGGATGAGCTCTTTGGCAAGTTTTTTCATCTGATCGGTTGGATCAAAATGTCTTTCTATGGTTTCTGAATACCAGCGGGAGACGTTTTCCCAGGTGGCTACGAGTTCTGCGTTTTCTTCCGGAACGGTAACAGAAAAAGCCAAGGAGGGAGAGTATTGAAACAGCGGAGGCATAAAGGCTTCCGTCTCGCGGGCAATTAAGTCCCTTTTGGCGAAAGTGTACAACGCCGTTTTTTCCGAGTGAACCGGAGTTTTTCTTGTGGTGTCGAGTATTCCCGGAGGACTGTCGAAGTATATCACCCGAATATCTTTGGGAACGACCAGGTTGAACCTGGAAAGAAGAGTGGACTCCTCATTTTGAAAATATCGAATGCCGGAGAGTGAGTGTCTTGCTTTCCTATGGACCATCTCGTAGTGAATCAGGCAGTCGTCCTCGATTCCGGGGAGAGTAAATTTCTTTCTCTTGTGTTCCTTTGCCACAGCGATTTCGTGGATGTTCTCCTCTTTCAGTTCGGTTATGCTCCCGTCCTTCGTCCTGGTTCTTCCCCTCACTTCAACCGACTCGTCTTTTCCATAGTATGGAGTGGTAACCTCGGCATGTTTATATCCCCGGCGATTGAAAATCTTCATAATCACCACCGTTACCTCTATCTTATCCGCCACATAATAGATGTCCTCATCCAGAAGGTAAATTGCACCGGCGGTGGGATGATCTGAGGAGGAGGGAACATGAGTGTCGAAGGGAAAGTCCCTGATCCATCCAGAGGGAAGACTCTCCACCCAATTATCTTGAGCCAGTGAACTTGTGCACACTGCCACAAGCATGATTAAGACAAAACCGATTTCTTTTTTATTCATAAAGGCAACCGAGTAATTCCACAACCCGCAACATCGATCCAGCGAAACCTGAAAGTTCCAGCTGTCAATTATCCGGATTTAAGCCAGTCGAAAGAGGCAGACAGAGTGTTGTTTTGTTCATTCAATCTCATCCGTTTCGGA
>CAYOSZ010000011.1:6943-11090 GCA_964406715.1 uncultured Ignavibacteria bacterium
GTATTACTCGTCGGCTGTCCTCTTCAGCCGCGCGATCATAAAAGTTCTTCAGCCGGTGGTATTCTCCGACCTCAATTTCAAGCTCCTTTCTTATAAACGTTCTTGTCCGCACGATCCTGTCGTCTTCAACTTTGTAGATCGATTCGAATAAGCCGAATGGTTCATCCAGCCGAACTTCATCCGGCAGGTACTCGATTATAAATCCTGGGGTAATCCGTAACGTCAGCACGTCCGTGTTAATGAATTTATAATCGAAGATCACGGGGAAGTTTCGTTGAGCCTGCGGAAACATCAGATTGATGTAACTCTGGGTGTTGAGATTGACCGGAAGAAATATCCTGTCATCTTCTTCTACTCCAAAACCCCCGGCTTCAAAACTTGCCCCAACAAAGATGTTCGAATCCTTTTCTTCAAAATTTTTGAATTCATATCCCACCAGATATGGATCCACCATCCAGGAACTCAAAAAACCGCTTAAAGCTTTTCGTCTTCTCTGAGGCTTCAATTGGGTCAGAGATGCCCTAAAGGCGAAGTCCTCCTGCCCTCCGGCTTCGATTGTGAGCTCTCCTGAGGCGGAGCCATCTGAATTAAGCTTAATCTCCCAGAGGGTATGGGTAAAATTTTCATCCTCCTCTGTCTCCGGAGTGACGGTCAGCTCTCCTTTGTCCGGCTTTACCACCAGAACGGATGCTCCCTGATCCTCGAAGGGAAGTTCGCCATATTGACAATTCCGGCACGCCGGATCCAGCCAGATGTATCCCCCATCCGAGGGAACAGCCACCACCACATGATCAAACTGTTTGACCTTGGGGACGTCGGTCAGCAAGCTCCGGTGACCCTTGGTGGAGAGCAATGCGGGAAAAGCTTCGATGTCTGCTGCCTTCAGAAGAGCGATCAACAATAATGTCATGTCCTTACAATCACCATAGCCGTATTTTAGAACGTCAGCACATGGGTGTGGTTTGAAGGCTCCGGCGCCGATGGCAATTGAGACGTACCGTATGCGTTCCTGAACGTAATCGAAAATCGCCTTCGTCTTCTCCTGGGGAGAGTTCAATTCTGACGTTAAGTCATAGGCCAGAAGATTCAACTTTTGGCTGGGAACCATGTCAGCTTGAGTTGTTTCCCAGTACCATTGGGCGATATGGTCCCAGTTCGCAGAGGGGTAGATGTTGCCATCGAATTTGAACTCAAGTGGAGAGAAGGCGAGCCGGGAAGCTACGTCCGCTACCGGAGGCATAAAAGGCTCCTGGACAATTGCTGCTTTTTCAGTCGTCTCCCACAAAAAGATCTTCTTCCCCTTGTCGAAGTCTATCTTCGGTACTATCCGGTCGTTAAGAACCTTCACATTAAAATCTGAATACTTAGGGGTAATCAGAGTGTATTTCGAATTAAGCGTGGGCAGGTATGACTGAAAAAACCAATCCGCCCAGTACAGCAGACTGGAGAAATGAAGTGTATATTCATATTCCACCAGGCAGTTTTTTTCCACACGGGGGAAATAAAATTCTTTGACTTTGGCATCGGAGTAAAGAACGGATTCTGAGAGAAGTGACCTTTCCCGAACGTCGTCCGGGTCAAGCGGGATCCGTTCACCGGTGGGGTAAATGGTGCTGGCTTTGATCTTGACAACCGTTATGCTGTTATTAAAAGGAACTTCCTGATGACTGTATCTTTTGTCCGGATCGGAGAATATCTTCATGATCAGATGATGGGTGAAATCCGCCTCACCATCTGATTGAATCTCCATGGTAGCCTCATCTTTGATTATAACCGCATCCGAGTGGGGGAAGGTCTCCTGAGCTGGCGTTTCCGTTGGATCGATCTTTTCCCATGCCAAAAGAGAAGCCGATGGTGGAAAGAAAAGGCTGAGCATCAAGAAGAGACAAGCCCATCGGAGCAGAATCAAAATGGAGTATTTGAAGCCTTTGGCTGACCTCGAGAATGGTATGATCATAAGTCTTTGCGAATCCAATTCCATTGCCTCAAATATATAGTTAGTCCTCCCGCACTGCAAACAAAAAACTCCTGCTCACCCTAAATATCTGAGGCTTGTGGCATATAACTAAGTCCGGGCTGTGAAGCGATTCTCAAAGGTCTGATTCTATCGGTGAATCGGTCAGGTTCAAAGGCTCCGGCCGGGACAGTTATGACGATGTTGAAGAATATTCTATCCAGAGTGACCGGTGAGTTTAACCGAAAGAACAAAGATCATCTTGTTTTCTTATACCATTTTATAAATATAAATTTATTTGGGTCAACTGATCTCACATTATCCGCACCTTTGAGTGGAGGTATAACACCCCATTTTTTGCTTGACAACAAACTAACAGGTTTATATTTTTGCAACAAAGCAGAGAATAATTCAAAAAGGCAAGGAAAGGAGGAAAACAATATTATTTTTGCAGTTCGGTTTGAAGGTCGTTTACCAGAGATCAAGAATCTTCGAGAAAGGATGCGTTATGAGAAAGATAGTTTGCCTGATTTTTGTAGCTTTGTTCCTTGCGGGCACTTCTTCTGTTGCCGCTGCAGGTAAATTCAGCATAGGCGGCTTTGCCGGATTAAACCTTCCCATTGCCCAGGACGATGCCTCGAGTGGAGCTCTCTTTGGAGTAAAAGGCAGAATTCTGCTTCTCCCATATTTGGGAATCGAGCCCAATTTCTCTTATGCCAAATATGGAGGCAAAGACTTGGAAGCCCGGGGAGAATCATTCCCGCAGGAAGGCGGAGATATTACTTCATTCGGTGCGGATCTTCTTTTAGGCTCTTTGTCCGGTTTTGGAAAGACGAAAATTTACGGATTGGTTGGGATAAATTCCAATACTTACAAGCGTGAAAATCTCTCGGACGAAACCGGATTGGGATTGGCATTTGGAACCGGAATTGAATTCTTCGCTACGGAGATGCTAAGCTTAGAGATCAGAACCAAATATCATCCCATCAAGGTGGGAGAGGGGGGAAGAGTTCATCTTGAGTTTTCCGGCGGCTTGAATTATTACTTCGGTCCCGAATAAAAGAAAGGAGCAAAACCTGATGAAAATGAAAAGAAAGAGCTGGACCTTACTCTCCGTGACACTTTTTGCCACTTTGCTTTTGAGCGGCTGTTGGCTTTTTGGGATTACTCTGATGCTGAGTTATGACATAGAGAACGAAATTGTGTCTACCGATACCCAGTTCAACAGCGTGGCAATAGATTTGACTGAAGAGGATGACTGGAAAGACAATCAAGATAAGCTTGACGAGATCTACAACCTGTTATTCTACGGATCGATTCAGAATTATGAGAGCACCGAGGCGACCGGACAGCTATACATCTACGAAGATGGCAGCCTTACTACCATATCGGATGTGCAGACTCACGCAACCCTGGTCCTGGATGGGCTGGTTTTGCCACCGGATTCCACCACCTACGTTCCACTAACCGAGATGAAGCTTGAGCCCATCAGAGACCTTATAATGGAAGGAAAATTCCACTTGTATGCCATTGCCACTAATGTTCCGTTCAATATAAGGGTCTTTGATGCTACGGTGGTGGTGATATTTGCCGTAGAAGCCATATTGTAGCTCTGCTCGTGCCACCTCATTTTGCTTTGAGACGAATTGTTATCTAAGTTTTTTGTCCTGGCTTCGAAAGCCGAAGCCGGGACATTTTTTGGGAAGTGCAGAAGTTTGTCCGCAGGTACGCCAGTACGGGCACGGCGAAGGATTCCACTTGGTGTAGTTTTGCGATCTCAGTTGGGTCTGCCTAATGGTAGACGATGTAAAGACTGGTCCATTACCATGATCTTCAGCAAATATTTGCTACTCAAAAGAACCTGCGCAAAAACGGTAAATTCACTGCATAGGCCATCATCCCCAATATGATTTGAATTCAGAGACGTGGCGGTAGTGAGCACCTTTTCTGCAGGAACGTAAAGGGTAACAAATGGAAAATAAAATACCCCGGCTTTATCAAAAGAACTGGGGTATTTTTCCTTATACAACAAATCGCCGAGCAACCGTTTATTTCCGGAGAAAGCGAAAGATACCATTTAAAGATTAATGAACGAAATGTTTGACTTTACGGTTTGGTTTAGTTAAATTCAACCGGATTGTAATAAGCCTGGTTAATCGTTCCATAAGGAGGAGGAGTAATGAAGCTGACAGT
>CAYOSZ010000011.1:11100-14431 GCA_964406715.1 uncultured Ignavibacteria bacterium
CTGACAGTCAGTGTGATTAAGGCAGACATCGGGAGCATAGGAGGACATATCAAGCCAAGCCAGAAGTTGAGGGACTCGGTGGCAAATTTTATTTTTGAGCACGGGATCAAAAAAGGTGATTTAATCGACTATAATCTTTCCAGCACCGGCGATGATATTGCAATTCTAATGACCCATCAGAAGGGAGTATTAAATGACACCGTTCATAAGTTAGCCTGGGATGCCTTCCTGGAGGGGACCAGGGTAGCAAAAGAGCAGGGCCTTTATGGTGCAGGACAGGATCTCTTAAAGGATGCTTTCTCCGGCAATGTGAAGGGAATGGGCCCGGCGGTGGCAGAGATGGAGATTGAGGAAAGACCCAATGAATGTTTCGTCCTTTTTGCCGCGGACAAAACCGACCCCGGAGCTTATAACTTACCCTTCTATTTGGGCTTTGCCGATCCCATGTACTGCGCCGGGTTGATCCTCTCTCCCAAAATGAGTAAAGGATTCAAATTCGTCATCATGGACGTGGAAAATACCGAAGGGGACAGGGTGATTGAGCTTTCGGCTCCCCAGGAGTTGTATGACATCGCTTCGCTTCTTCGGGACAATCAAAGATTCGTCATAGAGCATATTTATTCCAACGAAACCGGTGAGATAGCGGCGTCGATTTCTACAACCCGTCTGCACAATATAGCCGGGAAATATACCGGCAAAGACGATCCCATAGCTCTGGCAAGAGTGCAGGGCTTGTTTCCCGCCACCGGTGAGATTCTGGCTCCGTTTGCCATTGGCCACTATGTGGCGGGTTTCATGCGGGGCAGCCATACCGGTCCCTTGATGCCGGTCAAGGCGAATTCGCCCATCTCCTTTTTCGATGGACCACCGGTGGTCTCTGCCCAGGCATTCTCCATGAAGGATGGAAAACTGACCGAGCCGGCTGACGCCTTCGACCAACCATTCTGGGATTGGGTGCGGGATCAGGTTTCACAAAAAGCGCTGGAGATAAGAAGACAGGGATTCTCTGGATGCGCCATGCTTCCTTACAAGGAGTTAGAATACGGCGGAATCGTGGAGAAAATGAAAATGCTGGATGGAAAATTCAAAGTGAAAAGATGATCAATTTTTAGAAAACTTAAAAACAAGTATACCGGAAAGGAGGTGACCGGATAGAAACTGGATAACGATAATGAATGGGATGTTTAAGTTTTGGCAGCTTTAAATTAAATTGTAATATTTAATCTTAGAGGGAGGACGAAATGCAGTTACCGAAAAGCAAAATCATGTGCCTACTGTTGGCAGCGTTTTTCTGCCTGATGATAGTGTCCGGAGCAATCGCCGCGGGTGAGGACGACGACCAAGCACCCACCGCCGAGAACCTGTGGAGGGCAGAGCAGGCAGGAGATTTGCAGAAGGCAGATGGAATTCGGGCGATCATAGAGCAGGAATCTAAGAAATCCTGGCGGTCTCCGTCTTATACCGAGGTGCCGATGGATCAACCAGGTGTTAGTCCTCCATTCAGGGACGATTCATCTTACAGGCTTTTCAATTGGGGGAACGATGCCACTATAACTGGAGGATCGGTCTCCAACGGAATATCTACTGATTACGACGCCAGCGGAAACCTCTATGCCGTTAGGTGTACCACCTATGCGGGAACGGCTAACGCTCTCGTGCGAGTTTACAAATCAACCAATGAGGGAGCGACTTGGTCTTACCTTTGCGGTTTCTACGCCAGCGGTGGCAGTTTCAGCTACTCGTATCCGGTTATTCTAACCGGCACATCGGGAAGCCCGGATAAGCTTTATATCTTCTACCGGCGTTCCTCTAACAACGGGAGCATCGGGGTGGCTCGCTATACTCAGAGTGGATCTAACGAAGGCTTCTTCAACATTAAGTATGACTCCGATACCGTCTCCTATTTTTCAGCCTGTGCAGATTACGGACTCGGTTCTTACCTGATAGTAGCCTACCAGAGAAATCCAGCGGCAAGTTCCACTCCTGACGTATACACCATTGTATCCACCGACTACGGGGAAACCTGGGGAGGGCAGGCATATATCACCACGGATGGATCGAATCCGGATATTGCTTACGGCAGGGGGGGATACGTCTTTCTGGTATATGAAAAAACCGGAGGAACAGACGACGAAATCGCATTTGGGCGGAGCACAAATTACTGTGCTTCAGGCTCATGGGAGTACTTTCAGAACCTTACTTCTGATTCATGGGATGACAATTATCCCAAGGTGGCTGCCCTTCACACCACTCCCCAAGCTACGCCTTATGTCTGGGTGGCGTATAACCACGATTATGCCGGCACTGGGAACTTAGACCTTAGGTTCGCATACAGCACCAACGGGGGGGCAGACTGGACCAAGAACCAATATCTGGCTTCGGCCAGCAACTACGATGAAAGAGCCTGCGACCTGTGGGTCGGGAGGAACGCCGGATACTACTATGTCAACATCTGCTACCTGAAAAACCGGTACGCTAGCTTCCTGGATCAAGACAACGACATTTACTGGGGATACTCCAACACAAGTCACCCTGGGGAGTGGACTATTTCACAGATAAGCGACTACTGGGGAGCAAACAATGACGACGGGCGAAAGGTGTGCCAGGGGACTTACGGTAGTATGGAGAGTGGCGGTGGTTGGAGCGCGGTAATATACGCCGGGAAAAACTTTCTTTACGGCAACTACTACAACCTCTACTATGACCACCGGCAGTGGACGGACGTAGAAGACCAGGTTTCCGACGAGGCATCGCCCGGTGAGTTCTCCCTGTCGGACAACTATCCCAACCCCTTCAACCCAGAGACAAGAATTCGGTATACGGTGGGTAATAGACAGACTCGACCAGTCAGCTTGAAAGTCTACAATGTGCTGGGGCGATTGGTCAAGACTCTGGTGAATGAGCCCAAGGAACCGGGAACATACGAGGTTGTGTGGAATGGGAAAGACGAAAGCGGGGATCAGGTAGCCAGCGGAGTTTATTTCTACAAACTGGACGCCCAGGATTACTCCCAGACCAAGAAGATGGTCTTGATTAGGTAGGTCAACGGATTAAACGGATCAAATGTATTTTGCTCCAGGTTAACGAAATCTGGTCGGATGATGACAACCAAAAGCTGAGCGTATTGCCTGTCCGGAGTTTGAGAACGTTCTGCTGTTCAGTAGGAAGTTCTCCGAAAAACCGTTACAGATTGTTCTTGACAATTGATGGAGGTTTCTTTAATTGATTTTTTGTCGACTTTTGAAAGAAACATTCAGCGAGTGAAAACGTAATTCAAGCGGGCGTAATTCAGCGGTAGAATGCAAGCTTCCCAAGCTTGACGTCGAGGGTT
>CAYOSZ010000012.1:0-13884 GCA_964406715.1 uncultured Ignavibacteria bacterium
AACTGCCCCACTCCGGTCTGATCCAAGCTCACAAAGGGATCCTCATCTAAGATGCCGTGATCGGTGTAAAACCGCAGGAACTTTCCGGCATCGTCCCGGGAGAAGCCGTAGGTCATCTGAGTGAGATCGTTGGTGCCAAAGGAGAAGAATTCCGCTTCCGAGGCGATCTCATCCGCGGTGAGAGAAGCCCTGGGTATCTCCACCATGGTCCCCACTAAATATTTTATCTTCACCCTGTACTTTTTCATGGCCTCTTCCGCTGCCCGTACCACCACTTCTTTTTGATTCTTGAATTCATTTACGTGTCCTACCAGGGGAATCATCACTTCCGGAAAGACCTTTTTCTTGCGTTTAGCCAGTTCACATGCAGCTTCAAAAATCGCCCGGGCTTGCATCTCGGTGATCTCCGGATATACGATTCCCAGCCTGCAGCCCCGGTGCCCCAGCATGGGATTTACCTCATGCAGCTCCTCCACCCGATTCAAAAGGGCTTCCTTTTCCTCGATTAAAGCTAAATCCACCTCTTCCTCCTCCTTCGCCTTTAGTTGGGCGATCTCCTGCATTAGTTCCTCCCGATCGGGGAGAAACTCGTGTAGAGGAGGATCCAGGGTGCGAATGGTAACGGGCAGTCCCTGCATCTCCTTGAAGATGCCTTTGAAATCGGCTTTTTGGAAGGGGAGAAGCTTGTCTAAAGCGGCCTGTCGTTCTGTGGACGTTTTCGCTAAAATCATCTCCTGAACTATGGGTAGCCTCTCCTCGGCAAAAAACATGTGTTCCGTTCGGCACAGCCCGATTCCTTCTGCCCCGAATTTGACTGCCTGGGCTGCATCTTTTGGGGTGTCGGCGTTGGTGCGGACTTTCAGCTTTCTGATCTGGTCTGCCCACTTCATGAACTGGCCGAACTCACCGGAAAGTTCCGGTTCGATGGTGGGCACCTCCCCCAACATCACCTCTCCGGTGGCGCCGTTTAAGGAGATTATCTCCCTCTCCCTGACTATGAGACCATCCACCATGAACTGCTTTCTCTGCTCATTGATTTTTATGGACTCACACCCCACCACACAGCATATCCCCATGCCTCGAGCCACCACGGCGGCGTGACTGGTCATCCCGCCCCGTGCCGTCAAAATACCCTCTGCTGCAGCCATCCCCTGGATGTCGTCCGGATTGGTTTCATGCCGGACTAAAATCACCTTTTCCTTTTCCTCACTCCACCGGACCGCTTCTTCTGCACTGAAAACGACCTTCCCTACTGCCGCTCCGGGGGAGGCGGCTAATCCTCTGGCAACCACAGTGGCGCTTGAGTTGGGGTCTATCCGGCGATGCAGGAGCTGATTCAACTGAATCGGCTCAATCCGATTTATGGCCTCCTCTTTTGTGATCAGCTTCTCCTTCACCATATCAACCGCAATCTTGACCGCCGCAGGTGCCGTCCTTTTGCCGGTGCGGGTCTGAAGCAGGTACAATTTATCCTGCTGAACGGTGAACTCGAAGTCCTGCATGTCCTTGTAATGTTTCTCCAGCCTGGAGGTGATGGATCTCAATTTCTTATATACTTCCGGCATTTCCTTCTTCAGTTCGGAAATGGGTCTGGGCGTCCTGATTCCGGCCACCACGTCCTCTCCCTGGGCGTTGATCAGATATTCCCCGTAGAATTTGTTTTCACCGGTGGAGGGATTACGGGTGAAACCAACCCCGGTGGCGCAGTTATCCCCCATGTTGCCGAATACCATTGCCTGTACGTTTACCGCCGTGCCCAGATCGCCCGGGATGCGGTGCAGTCTTCGGTATGCTATGGCGCGGGGATTGTTCCACGATCTAAAGACCGCTTCTATGGTCATCTTCAACTGATTGTACGGGTCGGAGGGGAACTCCTCCCTGGTTTTCTGTTTTATCTTTGACTTAAATGCTTTCACCAGTTCCTTCAGATCCTCAACCAGAAGGGAAGCATCCTGCTTTATGCGTTTGGAATCCTTTCTGTTTTGAAGTATCTGCTCGAACACGTTCTTGTCGATTGCTAAAACCACGTTTCCAAACATCTGGACAAATCGCCTGTAACTATCGTAGACGAATCTTCCGTTTCCGGTCTTTTCAATCAATCCCTCAGCCGTCTCGTCGTTCAATCCCAGATTCAACACCGTATCCATCATTCCGGGCATGGAGAATTTGGCACCCGATCTGACCGAGACCAAAAGCGGGTTCGAGGCGTCACCGAACTTCGTTCCCATGGATTTCTCCACCCTGGCCATATATTTTTTTAAGTCCTTCTCCAGGTTTTTAGGAAGCCTCATGTCATTCTCGTAGTACTGCCGACACGTTTCGGTGGAAATGGTAAATCCTGCAGGCACTGGAGCACCGGTGTTGGTCATTTCTGCCAAACCTGCACCCTTACCCCCCAGAATATCCTTCATCTTTCCGCTTCCTTCGGCTTTGCGGTCTCCAAAATAGTAGATGTATTTCCCCGCAATCCTGGATATCTCCTTGAATATTTTGGGCTTAGCCTTCCTGGCTTTAACCTTTTTTGGCGCAGCCTTTTTGGACTTTACCTTCTTGGGCTTCACCCTTTTGGCCTTGACCATTCGGGGCTTAACCTTTTTGGGCTTAGTCTTCTTGACCGGGATATTTCTTGCTTTGGTTTTTGTTGTGACAGTTTTCTTTGTTCCCTTGGTCTTTTTGGCCTTTTTTGCTGCTTTTCTCATTTCTACCTCCGTTGAGCTTTAGAATTCTCATATAATACGGAGTTTCCGGCAAAAAGCAAGGAATATTTTGGGCTTATGGGAGTGTAAATTCACGTAACACGCTGCAATGAAGCAAAAGAAACGGTAAGCTGTTTGATGGTGCAGGGGATGGATTGATTATTGCGTTTTTGGCTGTAAGTGTAAATTGAGAGGTGACAGTTGATTAGGGTGGGCAATGGAGTGGATTAAATGATCCGGTGCTCCGAAAGCGTCTTAGTCATTTTTTCCACGTGAGTGGCTGACCAGTAAATTCGATCACATTTGGGGCAACGGACAAAATTATCCTGGGTTTTGTACACGTAAGGGTATATCTTGTCTTTAATTATGTCTTTCTCCAACTTTTCCAGGGGCTGATTGCAAACGGAACAGCGGGAGAAAAGCAACTTCTTGTTTGGCTTTAACTTAAAGTACTCAATCACCTGTTTCAATTGATTCAACGGTTTGTCGCTTTCAATGTGAAGTAAGTCTTCGCCCAGCTTAAATTTAAATCGTGAGAGTTGGGTATCCCGGCTCAAAACCACCCGATCTTCCTTCAACGCTCTGGTGACCAACTCACCGTCCTGGATGGGATCGAAGAAAAGAGTGTCGTAACCTAAGGTTCTAAGCCACTTGGCTAATTTACCCAGGTTATCATCGCAGATAAATTTCATCGGGATTGCCATAACAATATACTCTTTCGCCAGATCGTAGGGACAGCCCTTCCTTCGACTTCACTCAGGACGGTGAGCTTGTCGAACCGTGTGGCTGTCCGCCACGAATTCGGATAGGGACGAGCCCTGTCCCTACGGTTAATCTCGCCACCGTTCTCATGATCGTCGCAAATGAATTTCATCTTTATTCAACCGATAAGGGCAACTAGTGAGTTGCCCCTACGACATGCAAACACAGGGTATAGGGGCGATTCACGAATCGCCCTGTTGGGGGGCATACCTCCGTGAAATACAGAGATCGGCGGAGCTGAATGCCCCATCCTATGGAAGATGATTCATATACACTCATAGGGACGGGAATTTATCCCGTCCCGAAATCTCGGAAATCCTCCCAAAGCCAAAATACGGGCGGAGCTAAAAGCTCCTCCCCTACAGCTTAAACTGTATCTGGTAAAGCCTTCTGTATAGCCCTCCCTGTTCCATTAAACTTTTGTGGTCGCCTGTTTGGATGATTCTGCCGTGATCCAAGACCACGATCTTGTCCACGTTCTGAATGGTGGACAGTCTATGTGCGATTACAAACACTGTCCGTCCCTGCATGAGCCGGTCAATGGCTTGTTGAACCAAAGCTTCCGATTCGGAATCCAAGGAGGAGGTGGCTTCATCGAATATCAGTATGGGTGGATTTTTAAAGAGAGCCCGGGCAATTGCCAGCCTCTGTTTTTCTCCGCCGGACAGTTTGACTCCCCGGTCCCCGATTATGGTCTTATATCCCTGGGGCATTGCCATGATGAAATCGTGGGCATTGGCCGCCCGGGCGGCATCGCTGACCCGCTTTTCGGATGCCTGGTGGTGACCATAGGCGACGTTATTCCACACCGTATCGTTGAACAGAATGGTCTCCTGGGTAACGATGCCCAAAAGCTCTCTCAAAGAGCTTATTTCTATATTCTTCAAATCGATCCCGTCTATTTCTATCTCGCCTGCGGTGGGATCATAGAATCGGATAAGCAAATCCATCAGGGTGGATTTACCCGCTCCGGAGGGACCAACCAGAGCCACAACCTCGCCGGCATTGACGGCAAAGCTGATACCTGAGAGAACCTCCTTGTTGCCGTCGTAACTGAAGCTGACGTTCTTAAAGATGACTGACTTCTCCAAAGATTCTTTTCTGACTGCGTCCGGAAGATTTCTGATTTTCGGCTGGGTGTCCGTGACCTCAAAGATCCTTTTGGCAGCGGCCAACCCCTGCTGGATGTCTATGTTCAGATGGCTTATGCTCCGGATGGGCTGCATCAAGGAGAGCATGGCAAAAAGGAAAAGGAAGAATCTGCTGGGATCCAAGGTTCCGGTAAGAATCTGTCTGCCGGCAAACCACAAAAGCAAAACCGCAACAAACACCCCCAGAACCTCGGTCAAGGGCGGACCCAGCGAGCCTATGCGGGTCAGCTTAACCATGTTTCTGAAGTAGTCTCTGGTAGCATCGGTGAATCTTCTTATCTCGAATTTCTCCATCACGAAAGCTTTCACCACCCGGATGCCGGAGATGGTCTCCTGCAGGACCGAAGTCACTGCCCCCATCTTCTCCTGGGTCACCGCGCTGGATTTTCTCACCTTCTGCCCGAACTTCCCGATTATCAGCATGGCAATCGGAAAAAGCAGAAGAGCAACGAAGGCTAACTTCCAGCTGGCCCAGAACACTATGAATAGATAGACCAAAAGAAGGAATCCCTGGCGCAGGGCTTCGGCAAACCCGTTCGCCACCGCTCCCTTGACTAAGGTGATGTCGTTGGTGATGCGGGAGATCAAAACCCCGGTTTTCTGCCCGTGAAAGTATTCCAGGGGCAGAAGGTGAAAATGCTTGTAGAGCTTGTTTCTCAAATCCATGATCACCCCCTGCTCCACCCTTACGATAAGGAAGCTCTGCGCATACCAGAACAGATTTTTAACCAAGAAGATCAGAAACACCAGGATGCAGAATCTGCCCAACGTCTCCAGGTGAGTCTCTCCCACGATGATTTGATCGAATTTTTCTTTCAACGTTTTGGGCAGCAACACCACCAGGCTTTCCTTTTCCCCATCCGGTTCTTCGCTTTGTTCCAAGGCCGGCTGGGAGATCTCGCCCGGTTGGGAGAAGAGGATTTTGGTAAACGGAACTATCATGGTGATGGAGAAACCGCTCATGCCGGCAAAGAGTACCATGAAGATCATGGCGGGAATGAGATATTTCAAATGGGGCTTGAGATGACTTAAAAGCCGGAAATAATCTTTCATATGAATTCCTTAAATCGTCCACGGTCGACGGTCCGCAGTCCACAGCTTTCCTCTCCCCTTGGGGGAGAGGAAAAAGGTGAGGGGGAATAAACTATATCGACATTCTTTACCCCACCCCCTTGATCCCCCTCTCCTTGCTAAGGAGAGGGGGACTAAAGGGGAATAGGTTCTAAAGTCTCAGATTTGAACGATTGGAGTTAACTTTATCATCTCCTGGATTATCTTTTTCACCGTCTCAACCGATATTCCCCCATCAGACGCTTCAACCATCCGATGCATCTTCCCTTGTGGACCGAACTTTACCGGATCGGAGTCCAAAAACAAGGCTAACGTGGGCGTCCCTACTGCCACGGAAAGATGCATTGCCCCGGTATCCGGCGAAATGAAAAGATTGCATCTTTCGATTAAAGCCGATAACGAAGGAAGATCAAACAGTTTCGACACTATCTGATTCCTGCTCTTTGCATTGATTTTCTGTACGGTGCTTCTCTCCTCCGGTCCCCAGACGAATATCACCTTGGCGTCAAATGTATCTGTTATCCAGTCAGCCAACTGTTGAAACTTCTCCACCTGCCACCTTTTTGTGCCTCTCCCTCCTACGTGCATCCCCACCACAAAATCATCCCTTTCTACTCCTTTCCCGCGGAGATATTCATTCACCAGGCTCTTTTTGTCCGGGTCGACCTCGATCTTAATACCATCTGACGGGAAATCTCCCACCAGATAGCGTAAAAGATCGAGATGCATCTCCGAAGCGTGTTTGTTTACAGGTGAGGGGGGAACCTCCAGATTCAGAAAAACATTGCTTTCGGGTTTCTGGTAGCCCATCCTTAACCGGGCACCGGAGAGATACACCAAAAAGGAGTTGTTCAGGGAGAAATTGTTTTCATCGCTGGCGTCGATGGCCAGATCGAATCTCTGTTTTCTGATTTTTCTTATGAAGTTCACCAGCGAGAGAGGATGAAAGATGTATTGTCTCTTTCTGGCAACCAGTATCTCGTCCACCAAACTTGACTTAGAGAAAAGCGTGTGGAAGGTCTTGCTGGCCAAATACCAAACTTGAGCTTGTGGAAAGAATCGCCGCAGAGCCAGAAGCAGCGGTGTGGTGAGGATCAAATTACCTATGCGGTCGTCCTGTCTGACCACCAGAATTTTCTTAACCCGGCTAAGATCCACGTCCTCTCTCTCAAGCTCTCTTGGTCTTAAGAGTAGCTTCAACAACAAAAGCAGTAGTTTCTTCCCCGAACGCTCGATTTTTTTGAAAAACATAAATGATCCTTCAAGCTTTAAAAGCATATTAATGTCATGCCCATCAAAAGTCAATAACTTTGTCCGGAGATGAAACGGGAAGGGGTAGCCGCAGATTTCCCACCGAAGGCTGATCTGCCTATGGCAGATAGTCTGCGGGGTTGAACAAGAGTTTAATCTCTTATTTTCCTTGGCCTGTATATGTCAAAAATTTATCTTGGTAGCAAGTAGAAAGGCAGGACTGAGGTCCGGACACAATATTAAAGATGGATCAGACAGATAAATTACGGGTCACAATAATGTTCCCGGTTCAGCCTGGCTTCCTCCCACCAGTCCGGCTCATCCGGTTCTTCCTTAGGTGCCCAGTAACCGATAAACACGGGATCGCCATCTTCACAAACGAAATACCAGTACTCATTATGAGTACACCCAACTGTACAATCACCTGAAGCATAACGAAAAAGATAACTAAAGCCAAGATCCGTCTGTCTAGAATAAACGTTGGGCCAGTCTCCATTCCAGAAGTTTGGCTCAGCATACCAGACACCCGGAAGGACTACATAATACTCTTCTAAGCGAAAGGGATTCAATCTTCCTTCAAAAACGAGCGAAACACAGCCATATTTGATATAGTGGGTTTTAATCTCGGTAACGTGATATTTCTGGTTAAGCTCATTCCAGGCTTCGTATTCCCCGGCTTCGATCAGTTGAGCCGCACTATCGTAAAAAGCCATCACCAGATAACTCGCCATCCATGGTGGGAAAAACGTAATTTGGTTAACCATTTCGAAAGTATCTCCAAAGGTCGTGCGAATGGCAGCTAGATCGCTAACTATCTGCTCATACAAGCTATCCGGAGCAACCAGCTCCCCAGATAGGCAAAGTGCGATGAGTTCTGCCTCCTCATTTTCCTTGGGGGTGAAATCGATAAGTGAGTCTTCCGTATCCCCACCACCGTTTTCATTCTTGGTGGACTTGGAGCAGCTGAAGACCAAAACCAAAAGCAAGATCGCCGGGAGCGTAATTCGCCAGTACCTGAACATAAAGCCCTCCCTTCGATGAAAATCCAATCAAACGGTTTATAACGAACCCTTGCTTCCTTCTAACTCCGGAAGGAATTCCTTACTTCATCAGATACTTGAAGGGAGAATTCCTCCCATAACTTCATTCGTTCTGTCTTACCATTTCGTTTGCCCTGTCTGTGGGGATGAACTCCCGGAAGTTCTCCCGATTAAGATAAGTAATCCCTTTTTCCAGGGGCACCATTTCGAAACCATTGAGGAATGCTTTGATTCCCTCATTCACTCCCAGATTTATGGATAAGCTCTCCCTGGCTTTAAACTCGGTATTCATGTTTTGGTTAATGAAACCGACGTACAGCTCGACTCCGTCAGAGATGACCCTGATCCAGCTTCTCCCACCCGCCTCTATTCGCAGGATCAACTCCGGAGCCGATCCGATTTTCTCGTCCAGAAGTCTATTAAAAAGCTCCAGGGTGTCCGGAGGTTCCGGAATCACCTTTAAGCTTTCTGTCTGTGCCATTCCAAAAGGCGAAGATGATTCATCATATTTCATTTCCCCCCCTTTAAACAGAAATACCAAACACAGAGCTCCGATGAAAAGACCGAGGAAAATCGAAAATCCGAAACCTGCCTTACTCTCTCTGGAGGGAGGCTTGGCCGGGGAAACGATTCTCTGCGGCAATCTTTCTCTTTCTGTTTTCTCCTCCTCTGAAATCTCACCCAATTGAGCTTTGGGCACAGGCGGAGCTTCCCCCTCACCTTTATTAGGCTTCCTCTCCTGTTCGTCTAACATTTTCAGCATCTGGTCTGAGTCTAATTTCAGGTATTCGGTATAGGCTTTCAAAAAGGAACGCCTGTAGAATCCGGAGGGCAAAAGGTCAAACCTGCCCTGTTCCATTGCCCTCAAGTACTCCGGCCGGACTTTAAGCTCTTCCGAGATCTTTTCCAGGTCAAGCTTCCTCTGTTCGCGGTAATAGCGCAGCGTCGAGCCGATCGGATTCTCTTTATCCTCGTCATCGAAATTGAACATGACCTTGTCGTGATTCAATTGATCGGTCTCCCATTTAAAGTTAAACGATCTTTGCCAGCATCTCCTTTAGCTTGCCCGTAGGCAAGCCGATTACGTTGTCCAGACTCCCCTCGATCCTCTCCACCAGAAATCCCCCCATTCCCTGAATTCCATACGCCCCGGCCTTGTCCATGGGCTCCTTTGTATCGATGTAAGCTAAAATCCTCTTATCATCAAGCTGATTGAATTTCACCTCGGTTAGGTCGTAATCCGAAATCACCTTCCCGCTGTATTTGCTAACCAAGGTTATGCCGGTGTAAACCCGATGCATCCTGCCGCTCAGCTTTTTCAGTATTAAGAAAGCCTCACTTTCATCCTTAGGTTTTCCCATGATCTCTCCGTCCAGCACCACGATGGTATCCGCACCCAGAATCAAGCCATCCTCGACTTTTTGGGACACGCTGGTGGCTTTGCTTTCAGAAAGCGACAGCACATGTTCCACCGGATCGGAAGACGGGCTTTCCTCTTCGATATCAGGCGGGACCTTGATTTGAAATTTCACTTTTTCTCTTCTCAGGATCTCGGCTCTTCTGGGCGAGCGGGACGCCAATATCAGCTTTCTGTCTCCCAGGAGTTGGGCTATGTTTTTATCCTTTATTGGCTGGGTCGTCTTTTTCATAAATATTTCTTTAAACCCGTTTGGCTAAGATTAAATCTATGGGCTCTCCAGAATGAAGGTCACCGGTCCCCAGTTGGCGATCTCCACCAGCATCTTTGCTCCGAAGATTCCGCTTTCCGTTTTAAGGCCGGTGGATTTTATCCGGTCAATGAATTTCAAATAGAGCTTTTCCGCCTCCTGTGGCTCAAGAGAATCGGTGAAGCTGGGGCGCCTTCCCTTTTTTGTGTCTCCATAGAGGGTAAACTGTGACACCACCAGCATCTCTGCCTTGACGTCCAGAGCGGAGAGATTCATTTTTTGCTGGTTATCCTCGAAGATTCTCAAATTGACGCATTTATCACACAGGTATCTGACGTCCTCCTCGGTATCACCTGTTTTCGCCCCAATTAGAAGCACCAGCCCTTTCCGGATCTGCCCCACCACCTTTCCCTCAACCGTAACCTTAGCCTCTTTAACCCTCTGCAGGACGACTCTCATTTCCCTCTCCGAATTTCAAGCTTAAGTTAACATGCTTAGAAATGATTGTCAAATGAAAAGCCCTTTAGATACTTGATGTAAAATGGCCATGATTCAGGGCAAGTCCTGACCAGCCTTCCTGCCGGCAAGCAGCCCATCCAGATTTGATTATAACTATTTCAGCTTCTCTAAGATTTCTTGTGCTTTCTCGGCATCCTTGCCCTGAGGAGAAAGTTTCAGATATAGTTCCAATTCTTTTTTTGCTTTTTGTTTCGCATTAACGGACAGGTAAGTTATTCCCAGCTGGTAACGAACCACCGGCTTGTCCGGATTTAAGTCCACGGCAATCTTATACATTTGGATTGCCTCCTGAGACAGGCCTCTGGCATTGTAAATGTCGCCCAAACCTGCGTATGCATCTGCAAATTGCGGATAGATACGCAGGGCTTTGGTGTAATGCTCCTCTGCTTTTTTCAACTCACCCCTCATATAATAAATCAAGGCAGCGTTGGAGTAGATCTGGGGATATTCATCTTTCAGTGCTATGGCCTTCTTATAAACATCCAAAGCCAGATTGTATTCCTGGCGCAAGAGGTAGACATCAGCTAAGTTGACATAGGGAGCTGACCAGAAGGATTTCAGCTTTATGGCCTTTTTGAGTTCAATTTCAGCTTTTTCCAACCGGTTAAATCGTATGTAGATATATCCCAAATCGTTATGGATTTGCGCCACCTTGGGGGCAAGTTTTTCTGCCTGCAAAAGCTTCTCTTCGGCGCTCTCCAACTCTCCCTTTTCCAGAAGGGTCGCCCCAGTTTGGGCCAAGACCAAATCCGGAAAGGCCAGCTTATATAACTCGTTTTGTTTCTCTGCCTCTTGTTTCATCTCGTGTTCTTCGAAATATCTCATCAGGATGAAATGTCCGTTGGTGCTCCTTTTACCCTCCAATTCTAAAAGGTGTTGAAACCTTGTTATCGACTTTTGTTCATTCGAATTCAAAACAAGCCACGGCACAACAGAGTAAAGAGAGGAAACCACTAATATCATGCTCAGGTATGAAAAGGCGGCTTTGCTTTTGAGGAGGCGGATAAAGAGGAAGAGTCCTAAGATGGTGTATCCCAAACCAACTGCGGAGAATAAGTCCCAGTCCCGGGAAGCGCCCAATCCGGGATCAGTCACGAAATTAAACAGCAGCTGAAACAGGATGAGCAGAAGCAGGAACTGAAAAATCTTGTCCTTGAAAAATAACTTTGTCTTTCCACAGATAAACGGTGCCAGCATCATGCTCAGGCCCACCGGCCCCAGCAAGAGCTGCTGATTCAAAAAGTCAAGGATATGAGGCAGCGAAAACAGAAGGTAACCCGGAGCTGAATATCGATCTTGCCACAGGGGAACGAACATCGGCGGGACGGTCCAGCTAAATTTCATGTATGTTACCAGGATAAGTACCACGAAGATTAAACCACCCCCCAGAATCATAATCTTTCTTTGAGAAAACCAACCTCTATCTTCATCCCTGGCGGCAAAAACAAACAATAGCGGGGGGAGAAGATATACAGACGATACGTGTGAAAGAGATGCCAGAACAAAAGCAGCCAGCGGGACGAACCAACTTACCTTTCCCTCCAGATATCCGAGAGAGGAGAGGATGAAGCCGAATATGAAAACGTATAGAAAACTGTAATGCTCCACATACCCGAAAAAAAGCTGGGTGCTGCCCATGCTGAGGAGGATCAAGAAGATGAAAACCTTCTCCTTACCCCCCCTTCCACAGAAATCGGCAAAAAGGAGAACCAGGAATACAAAAAGAACGCCCGCCAAACAGCTCAGTATGGCGTAAAGGGTGGCTGAATCCATTTGCCAGAGCCGGTGAGCCAGATCGAAGGCTTTAAGATGAAGAAAAATCTCCAGAGGCTCTGCCCACTTTATGGTAAGCTCCCCGGAGTTCAGGTAGCTTACTATCTGGGCACCGTCGCCCAACAAATGGGTTCTGTCCCGCAACAGCCAGAAAGGTATGAGAAAAAGAAGGCTCAACGCGCCATACCAAAGATATTTCCTACTTTGACCAGGAGCACCGATGCCGTTCAGAAAACGGATAACCGGGGAGAACAAATAGCTTATGCTCTTTCGTGCCTGTTCATTCATGGAGGGGACGAAGAACAGAAGAACAAAAACTCCCAAAAGCAGGCTTATCCAAGGTGAAAAGGAAGACCAGTGGTTGATCCCCCATATGCGCCCCCTGGGAAAGAAAGCAGCTACCAGATGAATTAAAACGATTATGCCACAAAAAGCAGACAAAAGGTAAACCAAACAGCTTTGAGACTCAAAACGAAGATGCTCTCTTCCCTTGGTTTTTCTTTTCATCGAATAATCTGGTTATCTATAGTTTGACTTATTCCTCTTATTGTCGTCGATCATAATAATCCGGTATTTTGTCTTTTGCAAGACGAAATTGGTCAAATCGATAAGCTCTGGGAGGAAGGGTGAGGACCAGAACCTAACTGAAGTTAGGTTCTGGTGCAGAAATCCGGCTAGCACGTTCTGCTGAATTACCTTGCCATTTTCATCGCATATTATATCTTTGAACTTATTGAAAAAGCTGGTTGAGTCTTTAAGCGAAGGGATTAAGAAACAAAAGATCGTCTGGAAGGTAGTTGTATGTTTATGCAGATAGACGGCAATTACGGCGAAGGCGGGGGGCAGATTCTCAGGACCACGCTTTCTTTATCCTGCATTTTAAAAAAGCCGGTTCAGATCATCAATATCCGTAAAGGCAGAAGGATTCCCGGGCTTCAGCCCCAGCACTTAACCTCGGTTTCCGCCTGCAAGAAGATCAGCCAAGCAGAGGTGCAAGGTGACAGCCTCCAGTCCGTGAATTTGGACTTTTCACCTCAAGAGATAAAAGGCGGAGATTTCACCTTTGACGTGGCCGAGAAGAAAAGAAGCGCCGGATCCACCTCCCTGATTCTGCAAACTTTGTTTCTGCCTTTAAGCCGTTGTGAGGAGAGATCGAACATAAAAGTGTTGGGCGGAACTCACGTCCCCTGGAGCCCCCCCTTCAATTATATGGAGGAAATCTTCGTTCCCATGCTGAAGAAGATCGGATGCGAGATAAGCCTGCAGATCGAAAAGTGGGGTTGGTATCCCAAAGGCGGAGGGGAGGTTCACTGCACCATCCAGCCGACCGGCAGGTTTTCTGCGTTGGATTTAACCGAAAGAGGAAAATTGCGCAAGCTGTCCGGAATTTCCGCAGTCTCCAATCTTCCCGACTCCATTGCCCAAAGACAGAAAAACCAAGCCACGAAGGTCTTAGGGGCTAAAGGATTCTCTCCGGAGATCAAACTCATCCAGGCTCCCTCCATCGGTCAGGGGACTTTTCTCTTCCTCAAGGCGGAATTCGAGAACTCGCTGGCTGGTTTTGGGGCGTTGGGTGAGAGGGGTAAAAGGGCGGAGAAGGTGGCGGATGAAGCCTGCGCTGATTTTCTTGATTTCATGCAGAGCAATACAGCAGTCGATTCTCATCTGGCGGACCAGTTGATTCCATATTTGGCTCTGGCAGAGGGCAAATCGACCTTCACCGTATCCAAGATCACCAGGCACCTTTCGACCAACGTCTGGGTGGTGAAACAGTTTTTGCAGACGGAGATTTCTGTCGAGGGAGAGGAAGGACAACAAGGAACGGTGATCGTTACCCCATTATAGGTAGGCGGGGGTAGTGGCAGTCTTTAGACTGCGGGGGGGGGGAAGAAAAGAAGACACTACTTGATCACAAGAAGGGAAACGGTGGTAGCCGCACTCTTATGCTTATCGA
>CAYOSZ010000013.1:0-6133 GCA_964406715.1 uncultured Ignavibacteria bacterium
GGCTGAAACCGGCCATGAGTCTTAAAAGCAGGGTGACATTCATAAAGGAGGTGGGAAAAGGAACCCCCATCAGTTACGGCAAAACCTACATTACCATGGGAAAAACCAAAATTGCCACCATTCCTTTGGGATATGCGGATGGATACAGCCGGCTTCTTTCCAACAAAGGGGAAGTCTTAATCAGAGGAAAAAGAGCAAAGGTGTTGGGCCGGGTGTGCATGGATGCTTTCATGGTGGACGTGAGCCAAATCCCGAATGTGAAGATAGGGGATGACGTGGTGGTGATGGGAAAGCAGGGGAAAGACCAGATCACCGCACATGATCTGGGTAACTGGACCAACACGTTCGGATACGAGATCATGACCCGGATGGGAAAGAGACTGCCGGTTGTCTATAAACGAAGATCCAATATAAATCAATAATTGTTTTACCGTGCTCGTTGTGCTTATTGGGTCCCTGACCCGATCCCGCAAAATGTGGGACCAGGTCAGGGGACCTGGCGAGCACCGAAAGTGATAATTCGATAACTCAAACCTCACCCCCTGTTTCCCCCTCTCCTTACTTAAGGAGAGGGGGACTAAGGGGGAGAGGTAAAAACCTATGCGTCTAACTTACCACACAACCGATCTCAAACTCAAGCACCCCTTTCGAATCTCCCGTTCTGTAACCGAACTCAAGAAAAATGTTATCGTTCGAATAGACGAGGGGATTGGTGAGGCTGCTCCTTCACAATATTATGGTGAAAATGCGGATACGGTTATCCAATGCCTGGAGCAGGTTAAGGATCAACTGGGTGATGACCCTTTCCGAATAGAATCCATCCTCCGAAATCTGAATAAAAAGATCCAAGGTAATTACTCCGCTAAAGCAGCCATCGACATGGCGCTTCACGATCTGGTGGCAAAGCGGCTGAATATCCCGGTCTATAAGCTCTTGGGATTGGATGGCAGCAAACCTTTGATCACCTCATATACCATCGGGATCGACACACCGGAGAAGATGAAGGAAAAAACCAAACTTGCAGAGGAGTTTTTGGTATACAAGGTGAAGGTAGGGGTGGAAGGCGACGTGGAGATGGTCAAGGCAGTAAGGGAGGTGACCGATGCCAGGATCAGGGTGGACGTGAATGCCGGATGGAGCGCAGATGAGGCTGTAGAGAGAATCAATCAACTTAAAGAGTACGATATTGAATTCGTGGAGCAGCCTGTAGATCCGAAGGATAAAGCCGGACTGAAAAGAATAAAGGAGAAATCTGACGTTCCGATCATCATTGATGAGCAGCTAATGACCACAAAGGACATCCCAAATTTTGTGGGACTTTGCGACGGGATAAATATCAAATTAGCCAAGTGTGGGGGAATCCGGGAGGCTTTGAGAATGATCCACGTGGCAAGAGCACACGGTTTAAAGGTGATGCTGGGCTGTATGATCGAAAGCTCGGTGGGAATTTCAGCGGCAGCTCAGTTGGGCTCGCTGGCTGATTATCTGGACTTAGATGGAAACCTGTTGGTAAGTGACGATCCCTATGAGGGACCAAGGCTGGATAAGGGAAAACTCCATCTCTCGGATCTGCCCGGATTGGGGGTTATGCCAAAACAGTCATAAAATCCAAGTGTTGTCAAATATTATCCACGTGAAAAGTAAAGTAATCATTCAATAAGAGGAAAGCTTGTGAAAAAAAGAAAGCTGACAGTCTTACTTACTCTCCTCCTTTTTGTGATTTTCTACACCGGGATCGAGGTTAAGGCTCAAGATGAGTCGCTCCCTAAAATTTTGGTGGTCTATCCGAGGGAGGGAGCGCAGATCGGAGCCTCCGATTCCACTTTCATTTTCGGATCGGTTACTCCGAAATCCAAACTGGCCATAAACGGGTTCAAGGTGAAAGTCCATCCCAACGGGGCATTTTTGGCCTTTTTGCCTCTGGTATCGGGTGATTTCGTATTCGAGCTTAAGGCGGAAAATAAAGCCGGAGTATCGGATAAAAGATTAAAGGTCAAAGTTCCACCAGCCATCCTTCCCGTGCCGGAGGACAGCTTTTGCATCGTCAAAAACAGCATTCAACCAAAGCAGGATTTGATCTTAAGTGCAGGAGACATACTGGAGACCGGTTTCAGAGGAACACCAGGTTGTCAGGCAAGTTTCTCCATTGACGGTCTGGTGCAGAATGTGCCCATGATAGAATCCGTCCAGAGCATTACCACTTTTCCACCGGAGCACGCTGGGGGGGAGGAAAGAAGCCAAAGGTCATCTCCAGTCAGAGGAACATACACCGGCATTTATATGGTCAGAGACCCAGATAAAATAGAGGAAGCAAAGATTCTCTTCAAGCTGGTCAAGAGGATGGGAGAAGATAGTGTTTACATTGCCGAATCATCTCCGGGCAAAATTGCCATAAAAGACGATCAAGCTCCGCAGGTGGTGGAGTTTGTTGGCTCCTCGATTGTTGCCCGATCCGGACCCAAGTTGGGTTATACGCTTCTTTATCAGCCACCCGGCATAAGGGCGGTTGCCACCGGGAAAAAAGGAGAATGGGTACGCTTGAGACTGGCGCCCGGTGAAAACGCCTGGGTTCGTCAGGACAGCATTAAGTACCTGCCCCCAGGCACTCCCATTCCAAAGAGCATACTTACCACCATTCAGACGAAAAAGATAGATGAGAAAACTCAGGTTGTGCTCTTTCTTTCTTCTGTATCCATGACAGGGGCAAAATTGCCCTTCAGGGTGGAACAGCATACAGACCCATCCGCCCTTTTTCTGACGGTCTACGGATTGACCTCAAATACCGACTGGATAAGATATGATTCTGGGGATGAGTTGATCAAGGAGATCCAGTGGGCTCAGCCGAAGGAAGGGACCTATCAGCTCAAGGTATTTTTGAACCAGAAACAACAGTGGGGATACGACGTCTTCTATGATAACGGCAGTTTGATCCTTGAGATAAATCATCAACCAGAGTTGAAAAGAGGACTGGAGGGTTTGAGAATTTGTCTGGACCCGGGACATTCCCCGGATCCGGGAGCAGTTGGTCCCACGGGATTGCAGGAGAAGGTGGTCAATCTGGAAGTCGCCAAAAAGCTAAAGAAGATGTTGGAAAAATATGGGGCTGAGGTGGTGATGACCAGAGAGGGAATGGAGAGCGTGGCTCTTTATGACCGGCCTAAGATCGCAATTAAAAGAAATGCAGATATCTTAATCAGCGTCCACAACAATGCCCTTCGTGACGGGGTGAATCCATTTTACAACAACGGGAGCAGCACTTACTACTATCATCCCCAATCGCTGGCTTTGGCCAGAGAGATTCAGTCTGAGCTTTTGAAGAGGCTCAAGCTCCCCGATTTCGGCACCTATTACGGAAACCTGGTGCTGACCAGGCCGAGTCAGCTTCCGGCGGTGCTGGTGGAGAGTGCTTTCATGATGATCCCGGAGCAGGAAGAGCTTTTAAAAACCGATAAGTTTCAGAAAAACTGTGCCCAGGCCATCTGTCAGGGACTCCTGAATTTCATTAAGAACGTCAAAGAATGATCGGGAGTTGGATTCGTATTTAAAAGATGGGCCGGGGTTGAACCCCCGACCCATCAAAGGAATGATCCACGAGGTCAATCAGATGAATCTAGCAGCTTTCCCAAATTCTACTTGAAGATCACCTTGTCTAAGTCATACCAGTCCAGTTCGATCTCGTCCCCGTCCTCGGTGGTCACGAAAATTCCCTTGTTCTCGTCATTCACATCGTTGGAGCCGGAGAGCTTGAAGCTGTTGCCGCTTCTGGTGGTGACCCGGCAGGAGCGGGAGGAGACTTTTTCGATCTCGGCGATCTGGGAAAACTCCACATCGATTTCTATGTCTCTGTATTCTCCGTCCAAAAGTTCCCATGAGTAGGTCTCGTCATCGTCCCATCTGATGAAGCCTTCATAACTGTCACCATCTTCATCATAAACTACGCCATACAGAGGCTTGGGATCCTCAAACTCATCATAGCTGAGTAAATATTTCTCCCCGCCATCCAGAAGGTCCATCCGATCAAACTCGTCCCATCCAATTGTCACCCGACCGAAGTCGGGATCTTTGACCACAATTCCCCTATTGCCGCTGTCCACGTCATTGGTTCCGGATAACTTCATCTCGTCGCCGTTTCTCAAGTACACCCGGGCGGAACTGGATGATCGTCTCTCGATAGTTTTTATTTTTCCGAAGGGGATCTTCCGGTTACGGTGCTTCTCTTCTCCGTCCAGGATGTCTGAATGAAAAAGCTCGTCCACGTCCCAGGTGATAAAGCCCTTAAACTTATCTCCTCGCCGTGTCTCCACTTCACCATAGAGACGGGTCTCGGGTTTGGTGAGTTGCTCCGGTTCACATTCGGAAAACTCAATCATATCCAGATCGTCCCAGTCGATTTCCACCTCACCTTCTGTGGGATCTTCGATTAGAATCTCTCTTACCCCGGAGCCGACGTCGGTGCTGTAGCCGTAGAACATGATCTTCTCACCATTCTTGAGTTCCAACATGGCTCTGTTTCGGGATCGTCGAGTCAGGGTCTTCAGATAACCAAACTGAATGCCGGATGAGGCACTTCTTTCGTCGGTGCCTCTCTCGTCCCAGCTTATCTCCAGTCCAAAGATACTTATGCGTTTTTCCCGACCTCTCCCCTCAGCATGACTTCCCTCTCGCTTTTTGGTGGCGTCCAGAATATTATCCCAGAAAGCTTCGTTTTTATCCCACCTTATCGAGCCCTGAAAAGTCTCCCCGTCTCTGGTGTGGACTGTTCCACAGATCCTTCCTGGTTGTGCATGCGAGAAGGGAGTGAAAAGAAAAACCGAAACCAGCATTACTCCAATTACAGATAAAAGGATCTTTTTCATTTCGTTCCTCCTGCCAAAACCTCGTGAAAATAATTGATAAGAAATGGACTTACAACTAAATCGTTTGCCGCAACTCCACTACAACCTTTTTCGCTCTCCATACCGGATTTTCGAATTAACCATTACAGAATTTTTTACGTTGTAAGGAAAGGAAAAGTTTCCTCTTTCGAATCTAATGACCGAAGGCTCCTCAAGACGTCTCTTTCTCTGTCGACACGGGCGAATGTAAAAAAACCTTGCGTTCGGAAAAAGTTTTAGTATACTAAAAGTAGGGTGTAGGCTTGCTGAATGACTTTTATTTTCGAAAATTGAAAGAGCGAGAGAGATGAAGACCCAGAAGACTGAAGAGAAAAAAATCAAAAACTACGTTAAAACCAGGTATGGCAACATCGCCAAAAAGAACAAGACATGCTGTAGCTGCAACGGAGTAAGCGCGATAGAACAGGCCAGAGCCATCGGATATTCCCCGAAAGAGTTAAAGGGAATTCCGGAATCTGCCATCATGGGTTTAGGATGCGGTAATCCGGCGGGTCTGGCTACCCTCAAATATGGGGAGACGGTCCTGGATCTGGGCTCGGGCGGAGGAATCGACGTTTTCCTGGCGGCTAACAGAGTAGGGGAAGAAGGATGGGTCATGGGGGTAGACATGACCCCGGAGATGATAAGAAAGGCGAGATCAAACGCCAGAAAGGGTGGATACAAAAACGTGGAGTTCCGGTTGGGCGAGATCGAAGACCTGCCGGTGGAGGATGAGTCGGTGGACGTGATCATCAGCAACTGCGTGATAAATCTCTCTCCGGACAAAGAAAAGGTCTTTGCCGAAACCTACCGGGTTTTAAGGCCGGGTGGAAGGATGGTGGTCTCCGACATAGTAACCGATAAAGAATTACCGGATGAGATCAGAAAATCTTTTGCTGCCTGGGCGGAGTGCATCGGCGGAGCGTTGGTGAGGAAAGAATATCTGAATGCCATCAAAAAAGCCGGGTTTGGCCGAATAAAGGTTCTGGACGAGAAGGTATTCTTGGAAGAGGGAATGACCGAAAAAATCAAAGGCAGGATAATCAGCATCAAAGTGGAGGCAAAAAAAGCACGTAAACGTAGATCGTGACTCTCAGGTTAACAACCGAGTGTTCCTGATCTATTGACTGTCGACGCTTTTGTCTTAGCGGTGGACTTGTCCTGAGCGAAGTCGAAGGACGGCGGACTATTGACGGCGGACGGTTTTTCCGGAGAGGTGGCCGAGCTGGCTGAAGGCAGCTGCCTGCTAAGCAGTTGTA
>CAYOSZ010000013.1:6233-8946 GCA_964406715.1 uncultured Ignavibacteria bacterium
TTTTCCGGAGAGGTGGCCGAGCTGGCTGAAGGCAGCTGCCTGCTAAGCAGTTGTAGGGCTTAAAACTCTACCCCGGGTTCGAATCCCGGCCTCTCCGCCATGAACCAGCCGGTTCATGGCTCCGCTTTTCTTAACTTAATATCGAAAATAATACTCATAGCTAATAGTAAATAGATGGGGTGAAAATCCGTTAGGAGCGATGAATCATGGCTGAGCTAAATATAATCGACCTCAATCTGGATAATGTCACTGGTTTCGGCCTCTGCGGTTACAAAAACCTCAAGCAAGAGGGATACAAGCGAAAGACCAATTGGTTAAAGAAACGCCTCAAAGAAGGGATGAAGGTCAAAATCCTGGATTCTCCTGAGGATAGCGCCGTTGGGATGATCGAATACGTTCCGGGTGAATATGCCTGGAGACCGGTCGAGGCCAAAGGATACATGTTCATCCACTGCATATTCGTGGTATTCAAGAAGCTTAAGGGTAAAGGATACGGATCGGCTTTGGTGAAGGAGTGTCTGAAAGACGCGAAAAGTCGGAATATGCATGGCGTGGCAGTGGTCACTCGCAAAGGCACCTGGATGGCAGGTAAAGAGTTGTTCGTTAAACTCGGCTTCGAAGTTGTCGATACGGCACCACCGGATTTTGAGCTGCTTGTCAAGAAATTCAAGAAGAATGCTCCTTCGCCCGGATTCAAGGGTGACCGGGAAAAGAAACTTCGCAAATATAATAAGGGTCTGACCATCATCTGCTCGGATCAATGTCCCTATGTCGCCAAATCCACCAAGGAGATCAGCGAGACCGCTCAGAAAAAGTATGGAATCAAACCACAAGTAGTCGAGCTTAAAAACAGCAAAGAAGCGCAAAACGTCCCCTGGGCATTCGGAGTGTTCGGTATAATATATAACGGAAAACTGGTTGCCGACCACCCGATAAGCAATACAAGGTTTGTGAACATCATGGGAAAAGAACTGAAATAACATGTTGTCAGATCTGAACAAGAAAAGCATCAACGTCAAGAAAATAGCCAAGAAAGCGATAGAAGATAAAGCAGTACTTGCCGAGTTTCTCGAAGGTATCCTTTCCAAAAAAGAGAAGATCAGATTCAACTGTTTTAAAGTCCTGCTTTTAATCAGCGATGAACATCCAAAGGTGCTGTATCCCCAATGGGACTTCTTTGCAGACCTGCTGACCAGCACCAATACCTATTTTAAGTACATTGCCATCTATATCATTGCAAATCTTGCCAGAGATGATCCTAAAAACAGATTTGAGAAGATATTCAATAAGTACTACAATCTACTGGATGATGAAAGCGTGATTCCCCCGGCTCACGTTGCCGCCAACTCCCCCAAAATCGGCAGGGCAAAACCGCATCTTCAGAGCAAGATAACCAACCGGTTGTTGAGCATAGACAAAACCCGACATAAACCTGAGCGCAAGGCTCTGATTAAAAGCTATGTTATCGAAGCATTCGGTGAGCTTTTCGAAGAGGCAAAGAACAAAAAGAAGATACTTCAATTCGTAAAAGAACAGGTGGAGAGCAAAAGCCCCAGGACAAAAAAGAAAGCCAAGGAATTCCTGAAGAAATGGAATAAAAATTAAGGAGAGTATGAACGTGGTTAAGAAAAAGGATGCCGGGATTGATAGTATGGTAAGGAAAGCAGCCAAGGACAAAAAATTGCTTTCTGAGGTGTTGGCTGGGATATCTTCTGAGAAACCTCCAATCAAATACAAGAGTGGCAAGACATTGATGATCTTGAGCGAAGAGCATCCTGAAATCCTATACCCTAAGTGGGATCACTTTGTAGCTCTGTTGGGCAGTGAAAACACCTTTATGAAGTCAATCGGGATTAGAATTCTGTCTAACCTTACCCGAGTCGATGCAAAGAACAAGTTTGACAAAATCTTCAACAAGTTCTACGGACTGCTCAATGATGAGAGCATGATTACTGCAGCAAGCGTTGTGGGTCACTCCGGAATGATTGCCAGATCGAAGCCGAAATTACAGGACAAGATCACCAATAAACTGTTGGGTATAGATAAAACCCATCATAGCCCGGAATGTAAGAATATCATCAAAGGCAAGGCTATATTGTCGCTCGGTGAATATTTTGAAGAAGCCAGGAACAAAGAGAAGATAATCGAGTTCGTAAGGAAAGAACTGAAGAATACCAGACCCGCAACCCGGAAGAAAGCAGAGAAGTTTTTAAAAAAGCGTAAAGCATGATCGAAAGTAATTTTGAGAAGCAGTGGTTATCCAAATTCTCCGACTGCCTGGATAAAATCGCAGGAGATGAAATAAGAACGAAGGTATTGCAGGGTAATGAAAAGTTTACGTCACCTTCCAGTCCGGAGGAGATTATTGGATGGACCAAAGAAGCGATGGATCGTCTGGATGCTCTTGTAGATGAGGGCAACAGAATCCGGATAATGACCGGCTGTGCTTGCCGGTACCCTGAATCTGATCTGCAGGAAATCAGGAAAACATATGAAGAGACGCAGAATATAGATCAGATTCACCGGATGCTCAAAGACAAGTTCGTCTCCTTCTTGAAAAACAACTTGAAGCTGGACGATCAGCTTATTGAAGGCGTTTTCAAACGGGGATGGGGCTTAGCGGGAATCAGGAAAGGGGATACAATCATTGCTACGAAAATCCCCAAGAGTGGCAATCTCGTCAAGTATATGAAGGAAACAAACCCGGAAAAGA
>CAYOSZ010000013.1:8956-13810 GCA_964406715.1 uncultured Ignavibacteria bacterium
ATACTGTCATTGTCCCAGAATCAGGGATGCGGTAAAATCAAAGACAAAGATCTCTCCCACCTACTGCTATTGCGGGGCAGGATTCTACAAGGGGATTTGGGAATACATTCTGCAGAAGTCTGTGAAGATTGAGGTGCTGGAATCGGTGCTTGGGGGGGATGACGTCTGCAAGATTGCAATCCATCTGCCAGCGGCGAGGTGAAGCGGGCGGGTTGGGGAAGAAATGTTGTCGGGAGTGCAGAAGCTTGCTTCTGCGACTTCAGAGAAGGCGGGTACCACTACACGAATTACCAGCGTAGATGGCGATTTCACCCTCCCTTTTTATTTCCTCCCGCTTGTGGTGAGCTTGTGCTTCGACTTCGCCCTTCGGTCTGAGCTCAGGGTCGAAGACTCAGCACCATGAGCCTGTCGAATGGTCGAACCATCAAGGTGTGAACCGGATGATTCACACCAAGGAAGGGAAGAGCGGGTTCCCTCTCCCATTTTGGGAGAGGGTTAGGGAGAGGGTGATCGATGAAGTCAACGGTGAAACCTCTCAATGAGGTGAAGTAGTGGTGAAAAAAAGCAAATCCCTTTACGTAACCAATCGGCATGACTGGCGAGCGTGGCTGAAGAGAAATCACCTCACCCAAAAAGAGGCATGGTTGATCTATTACAAAAAACATACCGGCAAGCCCAGAATCCCTTATGACGACGCAGTTGAGGAAGCCATATGCTTCGGCTGGATAGACAGCACGGTAAGAAAATTAGATGACCAGAAGTATGCTCAGAAGTTTACTCCCCGCAACGAGAAGAGCAACTGGTCCGAACATAACAAGAGAAGAGCCAAAAAGATGATTGAGCAAGGGAAGATGACTCAGGTGGGTTTGGTCAAATTCAAACAAGCAGGTAAGCAGAAAAATAAAGAAACAGAAAGCAAACCGGCCAGCAAAAGACTGGTCATTCCCCCTGAACTAAAAGAAGCATTATCGGCTAATAAAAAAGCTTTGGACAATTTCAACAACTTTGCCCCCGGCTATCGGAGATTATACATCGCCTGGATTCTGGATGCAAAACGCAAGGAGACCCGGGATAGAAGAATCCGGCAGGTCGTCGAAAGGTCTGCTGAGAACAAAAAGCCGGGTATGATGTAAAACCCACCTGATAAGAAAAAATCCCAACATTGTCATTGCGAGTAAACGTCCGTCAGAAGAAGAATCAGAAGGCGGATTTATCTGGTAACTATTAACAATGGTAAGCCGTAAGTTTCTGTAGGTCTTATATTGATTTCGATGTGCGGGATTGTTAAAAGAATAAACGGGAGAGAAAAATGCTTAAGACCGTTAGATTCATTTTCGTCCTTATGTTTCTGAGTCTTATCCTCTCAATAAGTGTCTTATCACAAGACAATGATATACTTATAAAACTAAAGAGATACAAAGGGGAGATAGTCAGGTTAAGAAAAGAATATCAGTTACCTTCGATTTCGGTAGCTATATTAGCGAACCAGGAAATAGTATATTCCAAAGCATTTGGATATTCAGACATAGAGAATCAAACCGAGGCAACCGACTCTACTCCTTATCGAATCGCCTCAGTTACTAAAACAATAGCATCAACAATAATATTGAGATTAGTTGAAAACGGTGCCCTTGATTTGGATAGTAGCATAAAAGATTATTGGAAGGATTATTATAGTTATTTTGACGACAAGAAGAATTGGATTGAAGAGAATGCTCCTCAATTGATGAGCATTATTGAGAACTTTCATTATGAAAGAGATGATATAACGTTGAAACATCATTTGACTCATACATCTGAAGGGATTCCCGGCGAAAACTTCAAGTATAACGGATTTCTATACAGCACCTTATCGAAGTTGGTAGACATGGTCTCAGAGCGAGACTTCTACACGTTAGTAAAAGAAGATATCATCCTCAATCTGAATATGAGAAATTCGCTCCCTCAACAGACTGATAAATGGAGACCTGACGTTTTAGAAAGATTAGCCAAACCGTATTATAAAAATGAAGAAGGTGAGTTGGTGTTGGGTGAATATCCGCCACCAAACCTTGGTGCAGGTGCAGGCATCATTTCCACAGTCTTGGATTTAGCCAAGTTCGACATTGCATTGGATAATGATAAACTGATCTCGTCAGAATCGAAGAAACTGGCTTTCACGCCCGCAGAGTTAAATAATGGAGAGAGTATATCTTATGGACTCGGTTGGTTCGTTGGGAAATATAAGGACCATAAGGTAGTTTATCATACAGGTTGGCAAACCGCTTCCTTTTCAGCCTTATATTTAAAAGTCTTGGATAAAGGTCTGACGTTGATTCTACTTGCTAATAGTGAAGACCTAATAGCACCTTTTATGCAAGGACTTGGAGCTGGACAAATAGAAGCATCACCATTTGCCAGGGAATTTCTTGATCTATTCCTATAGCAAGTGGTAGGTCATGAACTCCGTTCTCCTGATGCCTTTATGTGTAGTGTGCTCTGATGAATCCCCAGCCTTTTAATATCCGAAAGTCCTGACGGAAATTTCGGACCTATGTTATCTTCGTTTCCATATTACAAACCCAGCCTCTTTTTTCCTTGACACGAAATTCCGATTTGGTTACTATTACTTCCGACATACAGCATCGGATAAATCGTGGGGAATAGCAAAGGAACTTTGGTTTTTCTGTTTGTCGAGGGATTTAGTTTTACCTCAGCAGCAGTTTAAAAAAGGGAAGATCAAAATCTGCTAAAGGTCCACTTAGAAATAGTGAAAGGAGGTGAAGGTAATGAAAAAGGCGACAACTCTGATGGTTTTAATCCTCTTTCTGGCGCTGATTGTCTATGCTTGTGCCCAGAAAGAGGAGCCGAAGAAGATGGTAGCTGCTGATCCGGCAGCAGAACTGGCAAAATCCGTGGCGAACGGGATGAAACTATTCAATGATACAAGCCTGGGAACCAGCGGGTTGACCTGTAACTCCTGCCATATGGGGGGAGGAATGAAGGAGGGAAAGATGGGGGATAAGGTCATTCCCGCCTGGGATAATCTGGCTCCGAAGTACCCTAAGTACTTCAAAATGGCGGAAAGAGTGTACACCTTGGATCAGGTGGTCCAGTTCTGCATAGTCAATCCCTTGAAAGGGAAACCGCTGGCATGGGATGATCAAAAGCTTACCGATTTGACCGCCTATTGTGCTTCGGTGAAGAAAATGGAGAAGATGAAGATGATGGAGAAGTAAGCTCCGGTGAGAGAGTAAAGCTTGTGCAGCGGAGGTCCTCCGGCGTCATGTCCTGGAGGGCTTCCGCTGTCGTATAATAGCGACAGAAGAAAATCTGAACAGGATAGAGTACTCGATTCCCCAATAAGTGAACAAAGAGCATCTGTTTCACCAACATAAAAACCAAAGTCGAGCCAATCGGTTTGATTACAGAAGGCTAATCAAAAAAGGGATAACTCATGTCGCTTTACACCAAGTCCGTAATAGCCATATTCTTTCTGGGTTTCGGGCTGATAGCTGTTATCTGCATGTTAACCCTGATGGGTCGAGCGGAAAGCAAGGTCAGCGCTGCGTTCTTAAGGAGAACGCACAAAATCACCGGATTCATCTTTACAGCCCTGTATCTGATCATAGGATACTTCTGCCTGCATTATGTGAAGATGCTGGGCGAGGGAATGTCCACCAGAGCGGTTTTTCACAGCGTCTTGGCTCTGGCTCTGTTCGTCGTGCTTGCCCTGAAGCTCTCCATCGTGCAGTTTTACAGGCAATTTCTCCGCTACGTTCCCGGACTGGGCATGACCGCATTCAGCCTGGCTTTTATGGTCTTCTTTACGTCCACGGGGTATTTCTTTCTGGTAAGAGGCGGAGCCACCCAGGCTGAGAAACCTGTTGCGGAAGTGGAAGCGATTGCGGATGCCGGCAGGGGACAGAGCCTCTTTGACAACCAGTGCTCATTCTGCCATTACGCAGACCGGACCGAGTCCAAGCTTGGTCCGGGTTTAATGGGAATATTAAAAGGGGAAACACTTCCTGCCAGCGGAAGACCTGCCACCGCGGAGAACGTCACTCAGCAGCTTCTCAATCCGTATCAGAGTATGCCGTCCTTTAGTTCTCTGTCAGAACAGGAGATCAACGACCTGGTGGCTTACCTGAGGACGCTTTAAGGAAGAAAGGGATAACCGTCTTTTAACATATTGGACTACTTAAGCAATAGCATTTTCTTGCTCTGCGAATATTCAGGAGTCTTCACCTGATAGAAGTAGATGCCGCTGGATACCTCCCTACCCCATTCATCCTTTCCGTCCCAATCTACCAGTTTGTGCCCTGCTTTCAGATGCTCATCCACCAGGGTCCTGATCTTTTGACCGAGTATATTGAAAATCTCAACTCTTACCTGCCCGGATTTGGGAAACAAAAATTCAATGCTGGTGGAGGGATTGAACGGATTGGGATAGTTCTGGAACAGGACAAAATCGGAAGGTGCCGTTTCCCCCTCCTCATTCAGCTCTCTCACTTCTGAGACATAAGGGGTCTTCAGGATAATCAGAGAATGATAATCTGCTAAGTAAACGTATTCCCCCATTACAAAAACGTCTTGGGCATCACCGGGTGTGTCGTAGCTGGCCGCTATGGTTGGGTTGGCCGGATCGCTTACCCGGATTACCTTCAGACCCTCCTCCCGATCAGCCACATAGGCCATGCTGTCCTTAACAAAAACCTTGCGGGCGCTGTTTGTGATAAGGCTACCAACCAGATCAGGATTATGCGGATCAGTCACCCGGATTATCTTCAAACCGCCTTGAGTATCAGCGACGTAGGCCATGCTGCCGGCGACGGCAACGCGGGTATTCAACACGCTCGCCAGCATGACCACGCC
>CAYOSZ010000014.1:0-13712 GCA_964406715.1 uncultured Ignavibacteria bacterium
CAACGGACGACGGCACCTATGGTCATAAGGGTTTTGTCACCGATCTTCTGACCCAGCTTCTCTCATCTGAAAAGGAGAAGGTGAAATTCATCATGGCGATCGGGCCGGTGATAATGATGAAAGCGGTCTGCGGGGTGACCGGTCCCCGGGGCATCAAAACCGTAGTCAGCCTAAATCCGGTCATGGTGGATGGCACTGGCATGTGCGGGGCTTGTCGGGTAACGGTGGGTGGAAAAACCAAGTTTGCATGCGTGGACGGGCCTGATTTCGACGGGCTCCAGGTCGATTTCAACGAGTTACTCAAGAGACAGGCCATGTATCAAAAACAGGAAAAAATAGCCATGGAAAGATTTGAAAAGATGTGCCGGCAACACACGAAAGGAGGGGCTACATAGATGGAAATGAAGGAGAGGCTGAAAATACCCCGGCAGAAAATGCCGGAGCAATCCCCCCAGGAGAGGAAAAAGAACTTCAAAGAGGTTCCCTTCGGCTACACCCCCGAGCTTGCCATGAAGGAGGCTCAACGATGCCTGCAGTGCAAGAAGGCGGTTTGCGTGGGTGGATGTCCGGTGGAGATAAACATCCCGGAGTTCGTCCGGCTGATAGCCCAAGGGGATTTCACCGGTGCAGCCAAAGAGCTTAAAAAGAACAACAGCCTTCCTGCCATCTGCGGAAGGGTATGTCCTCAGGAGGATCAGTGCGAGAAGGTGTGTACCCTGGCTAAGAAATTTGACCCGGTGGCAATCGGAAATCTGGAGAGGTTTGCCGCCGACTATGAGAGAGAGCAGGGTGAGGTGGAGATACCGGAGGTTGCGCCGCCCACGGGAAAGAAGGTGGCAATTGTGGGATCGGGACCGGCCGGATTGACCTTGGCCGGCGACCTCATCAAGTTAGGCCATCAGGTGACCATCTTCGAGGCATTGCACAAGACCGGAGGAGTGTTGGTCTACGGCATACCCGAATTCCGACTTCCCAAAAGCATAGTCCAGGCTGAGGTGGACTATCTGGTCAAGCTGGGTGTGGAGATCAAGACCAGCTTTGTGATAGGAATGCTGTGGAGCATCGACGAGTTGTTTAAGGAGGGATATCACGCCGTGTTCATCGGAACCGGAGCAGGTCTGCCCAACTTCATGCGCATTCCGGGGGAAAATCTCAACGGGATTTACTCCGCCAACGAATACCTCACCCGATCCAACCTGATGAAGGCATATGATTTTCCGAATTATGACACCCCTATCCATTCCGGCAAAAACGTGGTGGTCTTGGGCGGCGGAAACACCGCCATGGATTCGGTGCGCACGGCATTGAGATTGGGTGCGGAAAACGCTTATATCATGTACCGCCGATCAAGAAAGGAGATGCCGGCTCGATTGGACGAGATTCACCATGCCGAACAGGAAGGTGTCCAGTTCCATCTTCTGACCACCCCGATAAAGTACAATGGTAATGAGGATGGCTGGGTCACTTCCATGGAATGTCTGAAGATGGAGTTGGGCGAGCCGGATGCTTCCGGCAGAAGACGACCTGTGCCCATCGAAGGATCGAACTTTGTCATGGAGGTGGATACGGTGGTGGTAGCCATCGGCAATAGCTCCAATCCTCTGGTTCCTCAGACTACTCCGGGATTGGAGGTAAACAAGTGGGGAAACATAGTTGCCGATCCGGAGACCGGAAAAACCTCACGTGAAGGGGTATGGGCAGGAGGAGACATAGTCACCGGAGGGGCGACGGTGATATTGGCGGCTGGCGCTGGCAAAAAAGCCGCAAAGGACATCCACCGCTATTTAGAAAATATGTAATCTATCTAGGGTAAAGATAAAAGGAGCTTTTAGGAGTGCAAAAGCTTGCTTTTGCATGCATCAGCAAGCTGATGCACTCCGGTCTGGCGCTGGTAAAAAAGCTGCAAAAGACATCCACCGCTATTTGCAGAACTTATAATCTGTTGAGTTTTATCTGTAAAGTATATTTATTCCCGCCAGGTCTTTGGACCTGGCGGGAATATTTCTGTCTGTAGTAGCTCTCCAGTTTGCCAATTCAATTGATCTTACCTGGCGGCCACCTCTGTACAAATAATTTATCAAGTAGATAACATCGGCCACATCCACCACATCGTCTGAGGTTACATCCCCGCAATCAGTGATCGGCTCACATAATGGCTCAGGACCGCCTCTATACAGATAATTGATCAGGTAGATGATGTCTCCGATAGCTATCTCTCCATCGTCGTTCACGTCACCACAAATGACATCACCACAGTTGTAGACCGAAACACTGAAATCATCGATTCCCGCCTCCACCACAGAGCCGGAATTCAGATCTGAAGCTTCGAAGCGAACCTTAACCTGATCGGTTGGGATAACGAAATCGCCGACCCAGAAATCGTATACTTTCCATCCGGAAGAGGTGATGGGTCCGATGGTCTTGACTAAGGTCCAGTCTCCACCATCGTTACCGGAAACATAGACCTTGAACAGATCGTTGTCGGGATCGGCTCCGTAGTTGTTGGTATACCACAGGGCATAGTGGACCTTGGCATCGATGCCTGTGCTGACGTCTAAAGTTGGCGAGATCAACCAGGTGATTCCGCCGTCCACGTCGGAATTGCCATAGACGTTATCGGTAAGATAGCAGCTTCCGGATCCATCGAAATCAGCGGGTGGGTCACCGCGCTCACCACCGCCGACCGGAACTCCGCGATCCCAGGCTCCGTCGGTTAGATATGGATCGTTTTCGATGGTCCAACCAAGGTGTGTTTCGAAGTCGTCGGCAAACACGCTGGTAAGCTCTCCCACAACTGAGGAATATGCGGTGACAGGAGCATCGGATGGATTATACATCACCCCGGCCTCAACCGCCTCGGCGCTGAAATAATATTCCGGAGTGTCATCACAGCCTGCCGGCGGCAACGTGGCCTGGTACAGGTCGCCACCCAATGATACCAAAGGTGAGGTGAGATAGGTACCGCCATCGTACCGATAGTACAGCAAACCTGAACCCGGGACGTAGGAATCGATCACCTCCTCGATCTGTACCGTTATGTTAGTCGGATCACCCGGATTTATGTATTCAGGCAGGCCTTCAGGAAGAAGGATTCTCAGAGGAGGATATACCTTGACTAAACCCTTTATGCAGAAGTTGGCCGTGCCGGTCCAGGGTGGGTCGTCATAGTCCTGTAAATCTATCCAGGCCGAGCCGCTTTTGTAATAGCTCTCTCCGGGGCGGGCCGAGGATTCTACGATCACGCGATAATGTGCACCCAGCAAAACCGGAACGTCCGAGGTCCGATCATAAGGATGACCACCATCGGATAGCTGCAGGTAAATGTAAAAGTCGTCACCCTCATCCAGTGAGATCGGGGTTTCCAGGTCAACGGTATGGAATCCCGTGTATTCGATGGTGCCGGACTTCATGGAAAGCTCGTTTGACAATTCATTGCCATCAAAGCTGTCATAGATTTTCACCGTGTAGGAGACGTTGTCTGCCGCAGTGAAGAAGCTCACCGCCTTGAGCACCTCTTGACCTTCATCTGAACCAATGGCGGTGAAGGCATTGAATGCCTCGCTGCAGTCCTCCTTGGTATCACGCCAGCCGTGATAATCGTGATAGTAGACATAGTCGTAAGCGAAGGGTTCCACGTTTTGGTGAGAGATTGCTCCCATTTCCGGGTGCTGGCAGCTATGCTTATCGTAGTAGGAAATCCAGAAGTAGCCGTCCAATCCCCAGGAACTGCCCCAGCTGTTTTTGCAGAGCCATGCTCCGGGTTCCGGGGCTTGCGTGATCTTGCTGTCATCCCATCCCACTATGGAGACGGCGTGGTTGGGATCGGTGGGATCGGTGGGTGGCTGGTAGTGGCAATAATTGGCGTTCATGAATGAGCCATCGTAGCACATACATGTTCCCATTACACCCTCGGCCATGATCTTCTCTTTGATGGTATTTATATTGCTTAAATCCAACCCGGCGACGAACCACTCGATGTCCCGGGCGTAATAATAATGGTAACTGGTATCGTATCTTTCCGGGGCTGTGCTGAAGGACTGCCCATCAATATCCCGCACTGCTCCCTCGCCCCTTGTGAGATATGCCGAAGCTACCCGGTAATCGCCGCCCTGATGAACGGTCAGTCCGCCGCCGGTGGGAGGGTCCGTGTCGTCATTGTTGTGCTGGTTGAAACCGTTCCACCAGTCAAGGTGGTATTCTGCTAAATTGGGCTCTCCCATCTCACCGGCCGCCTCCCAGTTGCCGGTCATCAAAAGATTACCTTCCATGGCAGCCATCACCCCGTGAGTCCAACAGGTTCCTTCTATCTGGCTCTTAACCGAAGTCACGTAGTTTATACCTCCCACGTCCCGCAGGTCGAATGAGCTGGGGGGATCTGTAGCGGACGAAGCTCCATAAGCCAACACTACCATACAAACCACGGTGGTAAGATACACCGCAACTGCCTTCTTTGACATAGCGTCCTTCTCCTTTTTTTATACATCGTTCATGTTCAGTATTGAGCAGGTCTCATCAGAAAAGAAGTCTGATTTTCCAATCCGTAGAGCAATCTTGTCCGGTTCATAAGTTAACCTAACGCTTGCTTCTCTTTCTCCGCCTGGCATCCTCAAACACACCAACGATATTTATCTGGTTAGAATGTAGCTTTATTCCCTGTCGGTTTATTTCCCTTCCGCGTTTATGGATTACCGGGAGGCGAGCCACCTCTATACAGGTAATTAACCAGGTAGAGAATGTCGCCTATGTTTATCACATCATCTAAGTTAACGTCACCGCAGTCAGTGACAGGATCGCATGCTGGCGGAGATCCGTTCCGGTACAGGTAACCCACCAGATAGACCACATCTCCCAGATTCACCTCTCCATCCCTATTCACATCACCGCAGGAGATTACGCACGTATACACGAAGACGCTGAAATCGTCGATTCCTGCCTCCACCACCGACGGAAGGTTGGAATCCGAGACAAAGAAGCGAACCTTCACCTGGCTGGACGGCGGAACGAAATCCTCCAACAGGAACCTATGCACCGTCCACCCGGGTGAGCTCTCAGGTCCGATCGTCTCCACCAGAGTCCAGTCTGCTCCGTCATTGTTGGAGACGTAGATTCTGAAGTAATCGTTATTCGGATCGCTGCCGAAATTGTTGGTGTACCACAGTGCGTATTGGACCGTGGCACCGACGCCGGCGCTTGTGGAGATGTTTGGCGAGATAAGCCAAGTGAAGCCACCGTCCACGTCCGAATCGCCGTCCTGGTTTTCAGTGAGATAGCATTTACCTGAGCCGTCGTAATCGGTCGGCGGATCGCCCAAATCACCTCCACCGATCGGAACACCCCGCTCCCAGGCACCGCCGGTAAGACAGGGATCGTTTGCCACGGTCCAGCCTAGATCGGTTTCGAAACTGTCGGCGAAGATCGAAGCAATGGTCCCTACGAAGGAGGAATACACGGAAGCAGGGGCGCCTAGGGGCTGGAATATGGTGCCCATCTCGACCCCCTCAGCAATGAAATAAAACTCCAGAATTCGGGAACAGCTAACCGGTGGCAGCTCGGCCTGGTATAGGTCGCCGCCCAGAGAGGTCAAAGCCGACTCAAGATAGGTCCCACCGTCATGGCGATAATGAATCATTCCCGATCCAGGTACGTAGGTATCCTCAATCTCAACGATCTGCACCCTTATGGTGATGGGGGTGTTTGGTTCGATTGACTCCGGCAGACCGTCCGGAAAGAGAATGTCCAGAGGTTTCTCCGAAGTAACTAAGCCTTTGATGCAGAGATTGGCCGTGCCTGTCCAGGGGGGGTCGTTGAAATTCTGTAGATCCACCCAGGAGCCGCCATCTTTATAGTAGCTTTCACCGGGCCGAGCAGAAGACTCCACCAAGGTTCGATACTGGGCACCCAGCAAGATTGGAACGTCGGATGTGCGGTCGTAAGGATGGCCTCCGGATGAGAGTTCAAGATAGATGTAGAAATCGTCACCCGGTGTAAGCGGGACCGGCGCGTCCAGGTCCATGGTATGAAACCCGGTATGCTCGAGGAAGCCGGTGATGCTGGAGAGTTGATCTGATAGTTGGCCACCTTCGAATCGATCATAGACTATTGCTGTGAACGTGACGCTGTCCACCGCCGTGAAAAAGCTAACTGCTCTTAGCATCTCCTTGCCCTCGGTGGGAACGCCCGCGGTGAAGGCGTTGAAGGCCTCACTGCAATCCTCCTTGGTATCCCGCCAGCCGTGATAATCGTGATAGTAAACGTGATCGTAGACCATGGGCTCGATGTTTCGATGGCAGACAGCCCCCATCTCGGGATGCTTACAGCACCATTTGTCATAGTAGGAAATCCAGAAGTATCCGTCCAGACCCCAACCTTCCCCCCAGCTGTTCTTGCAGAGCCAGGCACCACGCTGGGGAGCCTGCGTGGGTTGGTTGTCGTCCCAACCCACGATGGCGATAGCGTGAGTCGGATCCTCGTCATCCTCCGGTGGTTGGTAGTAGCTGAAGTAGTAATCATCCCAGAAATAGCTTGCCACGTTGACAGCGGTTCCCAAGGCACCATAGGTCATGATTGCGTTTTTAATGGTATTGATGTTGCTCAGATATTCCCCGGCAACGAACCATTCGATGTCCCGTGCATAATAGTAGTGATAGCTGGTATCGTACCTGGCCGGAGGCGGGGAGTATGACTGCCCGTCGATGTCCCGCACCGCTCCCTCACCTCTGGTGAGGTATGCTGAAGCTACCCGGTAATCGCCGCCCTGATGAACCACCAAGCCGCCACCCGTTGGAGGGTCCGTGTCGTCATTGTTGTGCTGGTTGAAACCGTTCCACCAGTCCAGGTGGTATTCCGCTAAGTTGGGCTCTCCGGTGTCTCCTGCTGCCGTCCAGTTACCCGACATCAGCAGGTTGCTCTCCATGGAAGCCATCACCCCGTGTGTCCAGCAGGTTCCTCCTTGCTGGCTTTTAACCGAAGTCACATAGTTCATGCCTCCCACGTCCCGCAGATCGAAAGAACTGGGTGGATCCTCTGCAGATGCCGCCCCCGCCATCAATAAAAGGAGTGAGATGATCAAAACGAAGTTAACAAGAGTTTTGTTAGCTTTCATTGCATCCTCTCCTTCTTTGACAGTTGCTCGCACTGGGTTGAACGCCAAGGATACTTCTAAAAAAGTTTTCTTTGTAACCAGACAGCGGAATGCTGTTTGGAAGTCATGGGTATGTCCTTGTTTTCACCCAATATTAATAATATACCTGGTTTCTTCAATTTGTCAAGTCATCAATGGAAAACAATTTAACGCGAGATTCCTGACACTACTCCTTTAACATCAGCACCCCACCATTTCAAGTCGAACCATCTCATGTTATTGCACGGGTTAATGTTCTGATTGCTTTAGGGATGCTCTTTTGATGCAAGCCCACATATGAAGAATCACCATTTAAACCCGATGACTATCGGGTTATCGCTAGCTTGATTTGACTGGCGGTAAGGACAATAGGCTAAAAAAATATTGACATATCCTTGATTTTTCTTACCTTTAAGGACAATTAAGGATGTTTTAGCTTAAGGGTTGGTCCGGAATGCTGAATAGAAACGTCTTGGTGTTGAATCAAAACTATGAGCCTTTGTCGGTCTGCTCTGTAAGAAGAGCTGTGGTTTTAGTTTATCTGGGCAAGGCGGAGATAATTGAGAAACATGATGGACAAAAAATCCGCTCAGTTTCTCTGTCGATCCCCCTGCCCAGTGTGGTAAGGGTTGGTTTTTATATCCACGTTCCACACAAGAGAATTCTTCTCACCCGCAAGAACATCATCAAAAGAGACGGGCACCGGTGTCAGTACTGCGGCGCGAATCACAGCTCCATGACCGTGGATCACGTGATCCCCAAGCTCTACGGTGGTAAGGATACCTGGGAGAATTTAGTCTGTGCATGTATAAAATGTAACAACATCAAGGGAAACCGCACCCCGGAACAGGCGGGCCTAAGACTTCTGCGCCTGCCCAAGAGACCGACCCATATCACCTTTATTCAGCAGTTCATTGGAATCTCGGATCAGAGGTGGAAACAGTATTTGTTTCTGGATTGAAGAAAGGTTAGGGGTGATAGGTATTAGATGATAGGTGATAGGTAAAAAATAGCAATGAAGGAAATTATAAAAAGTTTCGAAGATTTGGAGGTTTATCAGAAGCTTTATGAATTACATTTGGAAATAAGCAAACTTTCGTTATCATTTCCAAGATTCGAATTGCATGAGTTAGGTTCCCAAATTAGACGATCGTCAAATTCTATTTCTGCAAATATTGCAGAGAGGTGGAATAATAGACACATAAACATCTATTTAGAAAGCATAAACAGATCCTTAGGAGAGTTGCAGGAAACAAAACATCATTTGTATATGGCTTTCCGTAAGGGATATTTAAATGAGACGGTTTATAATGAATTTCTAGACAAATATAATGAGTGTGGAAAAATGCTTAAAGGCTTACAACAATCATTATTGAGATGGAAAGCAAGAGCTTAAAACCTATCACCTATCACCTATAACCTTAGAAAACCGATGAGAAAAGAAGTAATCTTAAGCGGCATGCAGCCCACAGGGATGCTGCATCTGGGAAATCTGGAGGGAGCTCTCAGGAACTGGGCTCAAATGCAGAACGATTATGAGATGTACTGCTGCATCGTGGACTGGCATGCCTTGACCTCTGATTTTGACCAGACCTCTCTTCTGAAGCAGAACATAATTGAGGTTGCCATTGATTATCTTTCGGGCGGACTTGACCCGGAGAAGTGCGCCATCTTCGTTCAGTCCCAGGTAAAGGAACATGCGGAGCTGCACCTTTTGTTTTCGATGATTATCCCCATACCCTGGCTGGAGAGGGTCCCCTCTTATAAAGAGAAGAGCGTGGAGTTGGGATTGGACAGTTACGGTTTTCTGGGTTATCCCCTGCTCCAGGCGGCTGACATCTTGATCTATAAAGCCAACTGGGTGCCGGTGGGAAAAGATCAGCTTCCTCACATAGAGCTCACCCGCGAGGTGGCAAGAAGATTCAACAGTTTATACGGCAACGTATTTCCCGAGCCGCAGGGTAAGTTGAGCCACGCCCCAGCCATCCTGGGCACGGACAACCGGAAGATGAGCAAATCGTACAACAATGATATCTGCATGGGGGAATCGGAAGAGTCAACCACTCAAAAGATTTCAATCATGTACACCGATCCCACCAAGATTCGGTTAGGCGATCCCGGACATCCGGACGAATGCCCGGTTTATCTGCTGCATAAGATATACAATCCCGATCATAAGATCATCCACAGGGACTGCTCCTCGGGTAAGCTGGGATGCGTGAAGTGCAAGAAAATGTGTGCCGAAGCCACCAACAACGCATTGAAGCCAATTCGCCGAAAACGGGCGGAGTTGGAAAAAGACTTGCCCTTTGTGGAAAAGGTGCTGGCTTCCGGGGCAGAGAAAGCCAGAGCAAAGGCACAGAAGACTATGGAGGATGTGAGAAAAGCCATGAAGCTGTGGTGAGGAAGATCACGTTTTGCATAGGGTTTTCGTAGCCCAATGCAAAATTGAAACCAAGCTAGTTCAACGTTGTGAAAACGATATTTCGACAAAACGAGAGAATGAAATCAAAGATATTAAAGAGAATTCTCAAACGCATAATACCGTTTACGATTCTCGTATTCTGCTATACGTTTGGTCAGCAGTTTTGTTTTGCGGACTTAGGTGAAGTCGCAGAAGCGCTTGATTTTAATACAAGAGCGGACGTGGATAGTTTGCCTCAACCCAAGGTAAGATTCGCTACCACTTATCCCCCGCTCGCGTTCAATGCAGGCATTGCCGGAAGATTAGAACTGAAGATCCTGGTTAATAAGACGGGATCAGTGCGTGGACTGGTTTTCACCAGGGATTCAGGTTTCAAAGCTGGATTAGAGGAAACAGTAATGGCAAGCATTTGCCATAGCGTGTGGATTCCAGCTTACAAAGATTCAACTCCAGTTGATTGCTGGGTGGATTATCACGTTGAGTTCCTTTGTTTTTATACATTAGACCCTCATCACGGTAAAAGGAGAACCCATTTTTTCGGTTTAGTGGATGAATTAAAGGGAGATAGGACACCCGTCACCGTTTTTGAACCAAGTACAACATTTGATGAACCACCCCGTCTTTTGAAATCCGTAGCACCAGCTTATGACTTAAAAGATGCGAAAGACCATATGTTGGGCTCTATCTGGCTTAAGGTATTAATTGATACAAACGGAGTGGTGCATGACGTGATTGTCACACAATCGTATCTTAATGATAGCAAGCTGGAAAAAGCTGTGGTTGAAGCTGCCAATAAATATATTTACTCCCCTGCGATATTAAGAGGAGAATCCGTTGCGGTATGGTTCGAATATGAGGTGGTTTTGGGTTGGTCAGAAATCGTTGAATAGTATAATGGCAGATTTTTGTGATGCATCCGTACTGGAAATTGTCTCTGTTAACTCTTTAGAAGTTTCGGTAATTTTTATTCCCGAAGTATCTTTAAAGCAAGAGGTAGTGCATTGAAGACCATGGAGTTGGTGAGGAAGGCGATGATTATGTGGTATGAAGCCGTAGTTCACAATGAGGTTTTGATGTCCCGATTTAAATTTTGCTTGACATATCAGCAGGATAGCAGTATTCTGACGCAACCGAAAGATGGAGGGGGAAAGAATTGGAATCGATCGAAACAAAGCAAGAAGGCAGCTCATCATATTCTATCAAGTTAGATGTCTTTGAGGGACCGTTAGATCTTCTTCTTTTCCTCATTAAAAGAGACAAGATCGACATTTACGACATTCCCATCGCACACATCACCAGGCAGTATCTGGAATACATCGAATTGATGAAGGAATTGAACTTAGAGATTGCCGGAGAGTTCATCGTCATGGCGGCAACCCTCATGCGAATCAAGGTACGCATGCTCTTGCCCAGAACTCAGGACGCAGAGGAAGAGGAGGATCCGCGCGAGGGGTTGGTGGCTGCGCTCTTGGAATACCGGAAATTCAAAGAAGCTGCCCAGATTCTCAAGACAAAAGGAGAAGAGCAATCCCGTTGGTTTCCCAGAACCGATTTCTCCTTTTTAAGTGAGCTCCCTGAGGATGAAATCCTGGTGGAGGCTTCCTTGCACGATTTAATTTTCGCCTTCAAAAGGGTTTTGGATTCCCATCCCCAGGAATCCTTCCACACCATAGATTACCCCAAGGTTAGCATCGACGAAAGAATCGAATATGTCTTGAATTGCCTTATACAGAAAGACGGGGTGGTCTTCACCGAGCTTTTCTCGGATACCCCTATAAAGCTGGTGATGGTGGTCACCTTCATGGCGATATTGGAGCTGATCCGGCTGCAGAAAATTTATATCAGACAAACCAGGCACTTTTCGGATATCTGGGTGTTCAGGAACGAAAAAAAGTAGATCAGCTTCCTTAAACCTCGCTAGAGACGAAATCGTTTAAAGACCAGCACCTAACTTAAGTTAGGTGCTGGTCTTTCTCTTTTCCCTCCTACACACCGTCATTTAAGCGGTTATGTTAGAGAAAGTTCTGTGTCTAAAAGGAGTTAGGAAAGGGAGGAGGTTAATCACCCGGGCAGAAGCCTCGGAAAAATTTCCGGATTGGACCGAATAAAGCTTGACAAATTGAGGATCTTGAGGTAAATTAATAATACAAATCAACAATCCCATAAAAAGGCACGGGAGACGCAAAAGCTGCTCCCGGAAGAACTGGCTCTATTTCAGCGAAAGGAAGTCAATATGAAGGTTAAGTTACTGACTCTTTGTGGATTTCTGTCTTTAGTTCTCCTTTTTGTTTTTCCGACGGGAGTTTATACACTAACGATCCTAGACTTCAGAGTGAATCCCGGAGGACTGGAAGAAATACCGCACTATAATGCAAATATTGCCTTCGACCAATATGGAAACTTCGTCGTGGCGTGGGTGGACAGGGGTTTGGACCACGATAACCGCCAGATTTACTTTCAACGCTTTGATTCGGTGGGCAATCGCATAGAAGATCCCGTCCTGATAACGGATACCGCGAACATTTGGAATAATTCGCCAGATATTGCCATGTCTCCCTCGGGCAGTTTCGTGATCTGTTGGTCCCTCATAACCTATTATGGGGGGTATGACAATGCCGACGTCTGGGTACAGGGCTTTGATTCATCAAGTCAGTGTGCCTGGTTACCTCAACAGGTAAACGAGGATAGACACGTGCTCTATCACGATGACAGTCATCCCACCATAGCCATGGACAATGAGCGAAACTGCGTGGTGGTGTGGCAAACCGAGGATCCGACGGGCAGGAACGTATATGGCCAAAGATTCAACGCCTCAGGTGAGATGATCGGCGGTAATTTCCTGGTGAGTGACAGAAATGCCTCCAACTACGAATTGTGTGAGTGGTTCACCCAATTCCCCGACGTTGCTTGCAACTCCGAAGGTTACTTTTGGGTTAGCTGGCACAGTTGTATCATGTGTAACCCCACAGCCAACGCTTCCCTGGCCCGGGTCTACAATCCGGATGGAGAACCCGTCACCCTGGTCTTCCCCATTGTTAACCCCTGCTCTTCCTACTGGGACTACGCGTGCGAAGGTACCCCAGCCTCCAACAGCCAGAACAACTTTGTGGTTGCTTTCACCGGCAACGACACTCTATGGACATATCCTAACAATGCGGTGATGGTGCAGACCTTCGACACCTTGGGAACTCCCGTGGACTCGATTAAGATTATCAACGATGCCATAGATCTGGGTACAGTCTGGCATCATCCGAGAATAGCTCTGGACGACTCTGACGGATATATAATCCTATGGGCTGATATGCGCATGTTCCCGCACTGCAATCTCTGGGCACAGAGATTTAAAGCATCGGGTGAACCGGTAGGACAGAATTACCGCATTAACATTCCCCCGGGTTCTTTGTCCAGTGAAAATGGGCAATATGGCGACTGGTACATGTACTCCCTGTCTATTCACCACAATACAGTGGGATTCGCCTGGCTGGATTATCGTGACTTTGAGGTCTATGACACTGACGTGTATGCCAAGCTTCTGGAGATAGATGCCATCGGTTTTTATCTGCTGGGGGACGTGGTCTTGGATGGGGTGGTTAACCTGGGGGATGTTATCTACCTGATCAATTACCTCTACAGAGGTGGTCCGGAACCTCTCCCGGAGTGGACCGGGGACGTCAATTCCGACGGCGTAATAAACGTAGGGGATTTGATCTACCTGGTTAATTATCTGTTTCGGGGTGGTCCCCCACCGGGCTTATGATTCCCTCTTTAAGATTTATCTTCTTGGTCATAAATTTACACTGGCTACAACGAAACTGGGGTTTTTCTCAGAAGATGCCTGCGGCTACCCTTACCCCAAAGGGGCAAAGTTGCATTCAGAGTAATCTCCACCATAATAGTAATCCGGTTACCAAATCCTGCTGAGCCGAATCTTCTTGACAATGCCTCCAGAGTGGGATAATATTAGCCTGAAGGCAGACGATATTAAAAATGTGACCAAGAGAAACTCAATTTAACTTAAAAAGTCTTCAAAGCGGGAAACATGTCGTTTAGAACGAAATTAAACACTATCCTGCGGCGATACTTCTTGGGTGGAATCTTGATTATCGTGCCGCTCATCATCACCATTCTGGTGCTGCGTTTTCTTTTCGAGGGCGTTGATGGTCTTCT
>CAYOSZ010000015.1:0-13459 GCA_964406715.1 uncultured Ignavibacteria bacterium
GTTTTGCCATTTGCCGGGAAATTGGAGCTAATGATATCCTGCCGCTGATTCAATCGGATCTGGGCAGGGTGCATTTTCGGCTCAACCAACATAAAGAAGCTCTTCCCCTGTTAGAAGACGCTCTGGATATTGCCACCAAACAGTCATCCCGATTGAGCATGGGAATAGCCCAAAGAGCTTTAGGGCAATACCATCTTTCGCTGGAGGAATGGAAAAGCGCGGAAAAATACTTAAGCGAAAGCAGCAAGATCTTTGAAGAACTAAACTCTCCGTTCCAGCAGGCTCGTAGCCTGGAGAGTCTGGGGTTATGCTTAGCCCATGCGGCATCCACAGAAAAGAGAGGAACCAAGGAGAGACGATTTCAAAAAAGCATTGACACGTTGAAACAGGCTATAGAGATATTCAGCGACCTTAATCTTGAAAAGAGATTGATCTTTTTAAAAGAAAGAATTAAAGAGGGCAAACTTGAATCCAAATTGAGTCCCGTTTTAAGTGAAATCGAAAAAAAGACCAACCACATAATAGTCAAAAGAGATGCCGAGAGGCAACCGGAATCTCCTCCGCCGGTGGGGATAAGCGGGGACTATATGGACCATCTGCGGATTTACTGCTTTGGCAGGTTCAGGGTATTTCGACCTTACGAGACCGAAGAGATTGCCGCAAAGGAGTGGGGATCGGTCAAAGCCAAACAGATTTTAGCCACCCTGGTGGTGAAAGATGCAAAAAGGGTTGGGCTAACCCGGGATAAGCTGGTGGATGCCATCTGGCCGGAGATCGACCCCAAGGGCCTGGGCAATACCTTCCACGTAACCCTTTCACATCTCAGAAAAGCCATCGAAAAAAAGAAGGGTGAATGTTTCGCCTCCCGAGCCGGAGTCTATCGACTGAACTGGGAAGGAAAAGTTTGGTCCGACGTGGGCGAGTTTTTGTCCTGCCTGGATAACGCCCCTCGTTTCCAGAAAGAGCAGAAATTCCATCTGATGGACTCAGAATACCAAAAGGCGGCGGAACTGTACTCCTCCAATTTATTGGAGGATTTCTACGAACGCTGGGCGGAGGAGGTGCGGGACGAATACAGGGAAAAGTACAACGTGGTCTTCTGGAGACTGGCTCGATCAGTCTGGGATAAATCCGACTATGAGAAGTGCATCCGTTATCTTCAGTCCCTGCTTTTGTCTGACCCCGCGGATGAAGAGGCACATCGCATGATAATGCTCTCTTACGCTCTTCTGGGAAGCCGCACCGCCGCCATCCGGCAGTTTAAAGTGTGCGAAGACAACCTGAAAAGATACTTGGACATCGAACCGGAACCGGATACCGTGAATCTGCACAAGAAAATAAAACACGGAAATCCCAAAGACTATAGAAAACTGCTCAGCTTAGTCGGATAAATCGAACTTTAATTCTCTCAGAAAATGTAGCGGAAAACTTCAGTTTTCCAAGCATGAAGAAAACACAACGCCTCTTCAATAAATGGGAAATTAATTATGAATATCGTAACTTACAGAGAACTGGAACCAAAAGAAGATTTCATGATGTTGATGGATATTGCCTTCTGGTGGCCCATACCACCGAACACCATGGAGGAAAAGATAAATACCGACGCCAGGCTTAAAAGCAGTCCGGTGGGATTTTGTGCTGTCAAAGACGGGAAACTGGTGGGTTACGTTGGAGTGATGGACATTCCGACAAAGACCGTTGAAGGCAAAATCGAGATTATCGGGGGCATCTGGGGGGTGGCTACCGATCCCGGTTTTGCACGACGGGGCATCTGCAATATTTTGATGGAAAAAGCACACGATTATTTTCGGTTGCAGAATTATCGCTTCTCCTTCCTCTGTACCGGCCGCACCATAATCGCCTATTCCATTTACAGAAATATGGGATATGAGGAAGTCCAGTCCGTAAATGAAATCAGGGCTGCTTACAAAGTCCTGGACAAACCCAAATCTCACCAGGAACACGCTCATGTCTACCTTGATCCCGGGAAGGTATATCGGATCTACGAGAAGTTTACAGAAGGCAAGACCGGATTCGTGGTTCGACAGAAGGATTTTGTGACCATGTACGCAAAGCGTAAAAGATTTGACCATAAAATATCAATCCTCAAGACCCACGGGTATGCGCTCTTGTCGGAGAGCCAGAACGTTATCAAGGTCCGGGACATGGCGGGATTGAATTACGATGCCTACGGTGAACTCATCAATGAGATAGAACGGCTTGCCCCCAGCGGTGTGATTGACGGCTCGGTTGCCGACGAAACGTTACTTAAGTTGTATCAGTCCAAAGGATATCGCCTGCAGAAGGGTCACAACGGGGTGCTGATGGTGAAAAAAATGAAAGACGTCCAATTTGACAAACTTTACGGGCCATCCTTTTACCTGGGGGCGCTTGATTGGTTTTAAGACTCTTTGAGGTTTAATGAACCGGGATGAAGAGCCGCTACTGATCTGAAGCCATTCTGACTGTGTATGCGGAGGCACGATGTATGTGGTAACCTATTCTTGCCGGGTGCCCAAAGATAAAATAAAGGCATACCTGGGTCTGCAGAAAGAAGTGAAAACAATTTATTTGAAGCATGGGTGTTTATCTTACGAGATTTTTGAGAAATCCAACAAAGATGAAGAATGGCTGGAAATCGGTAAGTTTGAGAATAAAGCACACTTCAACAGAGTAGTTGCCCGCGTGGATAAGGATCCGAAAATCGCTGAGCTTTTTCAAAGATTCTGCTTAGTCGTCGACATTAAGAAGAATCCGGTTGTGACAAAGGAGTTCGTCCAGAAAATCTAATCTGACCTGCTATCTTTGCAGCAGGAAACTTTTTACTTCCAAGCTTGCCGAATGAGTATCCCCCTGAGATGGAAAGCTGAAGCTTTCCGCTACCTTTGAGGTGCGGAACCAGAACCTAAATTAAGTTAGGTTCTGGTTCTTCTATTAGGTCTCCTTTGCTGAATCGTCTTCTCGTCGCTTCTCTGATAACAGCCTGGCAATTGTCTCATACAGCGCGGCGCTTCTAAACGGCTTGATTAGAACCTCCTCTGCTCCGGCATTCTTGGCCTCTTCCAGCTTTTGTTGCCGGACATGTCCGGTTATGGCAATGATCCTGGCATTACTATCTTTTTCCTTCATGTCTCTTATGAGCTCGATTCCATCCATACCGGGCATGGTGATGTCGGATAGGACCACGTCAAATTTATCTTTCTTAAAGAGCCCAAATCCTTCTTCTGCTTTCAGTGAAGTGGTAACCTGGTGTCCTTTGGATTCTAAGAACCGTTTTAAAGTGCTGCAAATCACCTCCTCATCATCAACCAGAAGAATGTTCAATTTTTTCTTTATCTCTTTGGGGAATTCAACCTTCTTTTTCAAAACCGACTCGGGAGGGAGGTTCTTGGAGATCGGGATTAAAATAGTAAAGGTGGTTCCCTTACCCACCCTGGAATCCACGTCGATTTTCCCATGATAGCTGTTTATTATACCGTAGGTGACATAAAGTCCCAGACCGGTTCCGGGAACCTCACTTTTCCCCAAAGCTCCCTTGGTGGTGACAAAAGGATCGAAGATTTTATCCTTGATTTCTTCCGGGATTCCCTCCCCCGTGTCCTTGAAGACTATCTGGATATTATCTTTGTCTGGTCTAACCTTGACAGACAGGGTTCCACCTCGAGGGGTCATGGCATCCCTGGCATTGTTGACCATGTTCAGGAAGACCTCGGAAAGCTCCCCCGGGTCGCAGAAGATTTGGGGAATGGGTTCAAAGTCTTGCATTATATTAATGTTTGCCTTCTCTAATTCTCTGCGGCTGAATGACAGAACGTTCTCTAAAGGTTGGGTTATGTCAGTCAGTTCCTTTTTTTCTCTTTTCTCACCGGCAACGGCTAAAAGGCTGTTGGTGATACTTGAGCCTCTCTGAGAGTTCTCCGCAATGGCTTGAAAAGATTCACGGACCTCCTGATTATCGCTTTGACTCAATCCAAACTCGGCGGCAACCGTCATTCCGGCTAAGACGTTATTGAACTCGTGAGCGATTCCATAAGCCAAAGTTCCTACTGCGGCTAATTTCTCGGACTGGATTAGTTGCTGCCGGAGTTTGGTTCTTTCGGAGATGTCTCGGGTTATGCCCACGAATCCCACGGGGGCACCGTCTGCGTCTTTCATTACCCCCGAACTCATCTCCACCGGAAGTCTTCTGCCGTCCTTGGTGACAATGTGATACTCCTGGCTCCTGATGTATCCCTTGTCCAACATTTCCTTAACGTCCGCAAATGCTCTTTCTCGGTCTTCGGCGGCGATCATATCAATGGAGTTTTTGCCAACCAGGTTATTCTTATCTTTTGTGCCGTACATTGTCAGCGTCGCGTCGTTGACGTCTATGATCCTCCCCTCCAAATCACTGATGACTATGCTGTCGGTGGACATCTTCACGGCGTTGGAAAGTCGAACCAGCGTATCCTCCGCCCGCTTGCGCTCGGTGATGTCTTGATTCGCCCCGTAGGTCTTGATCGTACGACCTTGATTATCTTTTATGATGAAGTAACGTACGGAAATGTAACCGATCTCACCGTCGGCATAGATAATCCGGTGTTCCAGTTGGCGGCTGAAATTTGGATCTGTGGTTTCAAGAGCTTTCTTCATCTCATTAGCAATTACTGACATATCGTCAGGATGCAAGAAAGTTTGGGCGTATCGAGCAGGCGACATCTTATAGCCGCCGACTTTCTTTGCTGTCGTGCGGAAAATAGCGTAGAAATGATCGTTGAAAGTAAACAAATCATCCGCTACGTCATACTCCCAATAACCCAGTTTAGCGATCTTCATAGCGTTGGACAGTTGGGCTTCGCTGGTACGAAGTAACTCCTCCGCCCGTTTACCCTCGGTAAGGTCGTGAGTGATACCAAGGACTTCTCGAACCTTACCTTTTTCGTCGATCAGGGGCACGCAGGTGATGATGAGGTTGCGGAAACCGGTACCAGGTAGCGAGAGGTCGGACTCCAGGGAACTAATCTCTCGGGTGTTGAAGGCTTCCCGGAGAGTGGGCAGATAGACCTGGTACACCTCCGGCGGCCAGATATCCTCTTCCCGTTTTCCGATAAAGTCGGATGTGGGACGGCCGGTGATCCGGCGGGTAGCTGCGTTGATATATCGGATTCTCAAGTCGCTGTCATATATCACGACCACATCCGGGATGTTCTCCAGAGCCCTCCTAAAACGCTCTTCACTCTCCTTTAACGCCTCCTCCGCCTGCTTGCGCTCCGTGAGATCTACAATGGATCCCTGTATTGCGGGCTTTCCACCGTAGTTGACACGGCTGGCAAACATCTCCAGCCAGCTTACTGATCCGTCCTTCCGAATTCCGCGATATTCGTACCGTGAAGGGATCGATTTCCCCGCTAATCGATCCCTGAAGCGTCCCCACACGAGAGCCTGATCGTCGGGGTGTATCATTGCTTTCACTTTTTCGGGTGGAAGGGATAAAAGTTCGTTCACCTTGTATCCGCTGATTTGAGCGAAGGCGTCGTTGGCGAATACGATTTGGAAGTCCTGAATAACTACTATTCCCTGCAGTGATTGCTCAACGAGTGTTTTATACTTGTCTTCACTCTCCTTCAGTGCCTCCTCCACCCGTTTACGCTTAGAGATGTCCTCTACCATTCCTTCGTAATACAAAACAGCCCCTCTCTCATCCCGAATCGCTTTTGCATTTTCTCGCACAAAGACCACCGACCCATCCTTCCTCGTCCAGGCAGCTTCTAACCCTATAACTTCGCTCTGTGACTCCATTAGCTCCTTGAATTGGCTGCGGGGGTAGGATGGTTCAAATCCTTCCCTTTCCAAATTCCGCAAAGCCAACTCTTCGAATGAGGAATATCCCAGCATCTGAATCAGGGCTGGGTTTGCCATAAGAATGCTTCCTTCTGGGGTAGTGCGGTAAATTCCGATCTGGGCATTCTCAAAAAGGTTTCTGTAACGTTCCTCACTTTCCCGCAACGCTTCCTCAGCCCGTCTGCGGATACCGGCAGCTTCTTCTGATTCTTTCTTATTCTTTTTCATTTTCAGGCCCCTCTCAAAATTGATCTTGTCTCAAAAATTCTCCACAGAGGTTTTTCTGATTGATGTTTTGTTTGTCCGATTTCATATAATTATTTAGTTGTTATAGATTTCGAATAAATTCCCCTTCTTTTCGTTTTTTGTTAAGATGCTCCTGACAGTGATTCTGGCAATGATAACCCTGTTTCTCTCATCACGGCGTTGAGGGAATTGCACTCGGAATAATCTTCGTGCGGTAGATGTCTGATTATTATTCTACGCCCTAAGATAGCCTCCTTTTGGGTCCTTCGCGTCTGTCCGTCGTCTGATGTTTCGAAAATAGCTTGCTACATTTATTATGTCAAGAAAAATTTACTTTCCTGAAGGACGTTCGTTCTGAAAAGAAAAGGCGGTAAATCGAGCCGGGCTCAAAGAAAGCCGGGCTTCAGCTTTTAGGATTAAAATAAATAGATTGGTACAGATTTCTTATCTTACCAGCATGATCCGGATTAAGCCCCAGCATAATATTTTTTGCACACTTGACTTACAAGCTGCTTTAGATTATATTCTGTCAAAGTTTTTGTCCTTTTATTAAGACTGAGAAGATGAAACCCATAAAGATCAATCCCTTTGCCAGAATGATCCTTAGCTGGTTCAGCAGGTTGCGTTTTAAGCCGGAGGCCTTTTCCTTTACCCAGACAGTGAAAGAATCTTCAAACGTGCTCATATGTATGCCCGCAGACGTAGACCGTTTCGCCATGGCCAGGGACCTGCTCTCCACCTTTGTGGACATCTTCCGGAATAAAGCAATCTTCGTGTTTCTCCCCTTTCTGGAGGCGGAGGGGTATCTCTCCGGTTCCGCCAGATACCGGGTGATCTCCGGTCAAAAAGGGTATCTGAATGTATTTTCCCTTCCTACAAAAAAGTTCATCCAGAAGCTGAGGCAACGTCATTTTGATATCTCGTTGGATTTGGATTTGGAAGACGGTTTTTTCAACTGTTATCTTTGCCTTAAGTGTAAAGTCCCTTTACGCATTGGAGCCAAGAGAAAAAAAGCCTTCCCCCTATATAACGTCCAGCTGGCGGTCACCAGAGATAGACTGGGTTCCAGGGAGATATATGAAGGAATGGCTAAGACGCTGCAGAGCTTGTTTTCTGAAAACAAAAAGACGATGCCGGACCTTACTTAAGTTCATGGAAGGAGCATATGTTTCTATCTAAACTTCAGATATTGGGTTTCAAATCTTTTCCTCAAAAGACGGAGATGCATTTTGATAAGGGGATAACCGTCATCGTGGGGCCCAACGGTTGTGGAAAAACCAACATACTGGACGCTTTAAGATGGGTGCTGGGCGAGCAGAGAACCTCGCTTTTGCGATCCTCCAGAATGGAGGAGGTCATCTTCAGCGGCACCAGGGATTTAAAACCTCTGGGAATGGCAGAGGTGACTTTGTTGATCGAAAACGCCCAGGGACTTTTGCCCATCGATTATAACCAGGTAACGGTGACCCGCCGTCTGTTTCGCTCCGGTGAAAGCGAATATCTTTTGAACAAGACTCCCTGCCGGTTAAAAGACATTACCGAGCTGTTCTTGGATACCGGCGTGGGAATCCATGCCTACTCGGTGATACAGCCGGAGATGGTGGAAGCCATCCTTTCCGACAAAGCGGAGGAACGGCGTTTCCTCTTCGACGAAGCCGCAGGTATCACCAAATACAAGCTTAGAAGAAATGAAGCGCAAAGAAAACTGGAGTATACGGAGAACGATCTCCTGCGACTGGGTGATATCCTGTCGGAGGTGGAAAAACAAACCAACTCTCTAAAAAGACAAAAAGGTAAAGCGGAAAGATATAAAAGGCTGATCGAGGAAATCAAGAATCTGGAGATCAAGATAAGCCTGGGTGAATTTCAAAGCCTGAAGGAAAAGGAAACCGAGTTAGAAAAAAGATCCAAAACGCTGACCGAGCAAACCCAAAAGACCGGCTCTGATCTGGATAAAGAGGAAGCGGAAATAGAAGAGCTGAAACTGAAACTCCTGGAGAAAGAAAAAGGATCTGCTTCCCTGCAGGCCAGAATCAGCCAACTTACTGAGGTGGGCTTTCAGATTGAACGGGATATCTCCATCAGCCGGGAGAAAAGATCCAACTTAGAAAAGCTGATCGCCAAGAACAAAGATGAGATACAAGCCTTAAAGGTCCGGCTATCCTCCACCCAAGGCGAGATGGAAGCCAAGAAAACTCAGCGGGATCAACTGAGCGCAGAGATTCAATCCCTAAAGAATGCCAGCCAGGAGGAGGAGAGAGTCCTTCTGGCAAACGACGAGAAGCTCCAGGTTTGCAAAGAGAAGCTGAGTGAGCTCACCTCAAACTGGCAAGAGTTAAGCGACAATCTGAGCGGGCTGAAAGGTGAAAGGGAAAATATAAAAATTCAGACCGAAGAGTTAAAACAGCGGGAGGCCATGTTTACTCAGGAAATAAACTCCATCCGGCAGAAGATAAGAGAAATCTCCGAAAAGCTGAAAGTTCAGGCTTCAGCCGATGAAGATAAAAGAGGAATATTGAAGAACAAAGTTAAGGAGGCAGAACTCATTAAGGACAAAATCAAACAGAATCAATCTCTGGTGGCTCATTTGGGTGCCCAGGAGGGAGAGATAAAAACGCTCCTAGAAGGAGAAAAAACCAAGCTGGAGATGCTAAGGCAGATATCGGAACATTATGAGGGATACGGCAAAGGTGAAAAATCCATACTCTCTGCTAAAGATCAGATGGCGGGAATCGTCGATACGGTGGCGAATGTTATCACCACAAAGGCTGAATATCTGAAGGCCGTGGAGTCGGCATTGGGCGCCTCCCTTCAGTTCATCGTCTGCCGGAACGTCGAATCTGCCTTGGAAGCCATCAACTATCTGAAAAGGGAGAAAGCCGGAAGGGCAACCTTCCTGCCTTTGGATAAAATCAATGCCCGAAAGATCAATCCGCACAAAATCGATTTGAATGATTACCCGGAGGCTATAGGCTGGGCAACCGATTTGGTCGACTGTGATCCGGACTTCATAAAAATGGTCGATCTGCTTTTGGGAGACGTGATCCTGGTAAGTACCATGGATCAGGCTTTAAACCTCGCCGCGCAGATTGAATCCGGCTTTCATCTGGCCACGCTGGATGGAGAGATAATCAAAACCGCAGGCCCCCTCTCCGGAGGATCGCCTAAAGAGATATCCCTTCTGGGAAGAGAGCTGGAGATTCAGAGACTGGAGGAAAGGATACGGCGATCAGGCGAAAAGCTCAACCGGGTGCAGATGGAGAAGAAGGAAAAGGAAAGTGTAGAGGAGAATCTCCAGAAGAATATTACCGAAATCTCGGTTGAAATTGAAAACTTAAATAGGGAAATCCAGCAGTCCGAGATTGCTACCAAAACCCTGGAGTTTGAGAACCAGAGTTTGGGGGAAAGGAAGTCCGAGCTTGAGTTGCTCACTCAAGAGATAACCGAGAAGATGAATAAACTGAATCATCTGATTCAGTCGCATAGCCGGAATATAGCGGAGTCTGAGGACAAGAAAGTTAAATTCTCCTCCCTTATGCAGGAGGAAAAACAATTGCTGGAGAGAACCGAAGCCTTCCACACCGACATCTTCGAAAGGACCAACCAGCTTAAAATCGAGTTGGTTTCGCTGCAAGGAAAAGAGGAACGGATTAAAAGCGAGGAGAACAGGCTGGCGGAGCTGATCTCGGAAATAGGAAACACCCGGGTGACAAAGCAGAAGGAGTCTGCAGACTCTGTCGCAGAAATCGAGAAGATCACACAGACTATCGATGAAAAGGAAGAAAAATTAAAGAGGGATTTTCAGGAAATCGATGAGGAGAAGAAAAAAGCAAATTCGCTGGCCGAAGACCAAACCCGGCTTCAGGAAATGTTGAACTTAAAGGAGAAACACCTTAAGGTGTCACGCGGTGACAAGGAAAGGGTGCAGGAGCAATTACATCAACTGGGCATGGAGAAGGTGGAGCTCTCTTCCCAGGCTAAAAACATCCAGGATAGAATCCGGGAAGAATATCGGGTGGATTTGGAAAAGCTCGAGATGGAAGCTGCATTGCAAGCGGAAGAGACGGCAGGTTTAAAGGAGAATTTGAATAGTTTAAAAGACAAATTGAAATCCATCGGTCCGGTCAACCTTTTGGCTTTGGAAGAATTTGAGTCGGCCAGGGAGAGGCTGGATTTCCTGAGAAAACAAATTCAGGATCTGACCGAAGCAAAGGAAACCTTGATTTCCACCATTCACAAGATCAACCACACCGCCCGAACGCTTTTCACCCAGACTTTCGAGCAGATCAAGCAAAACTTCCAAAAGGTCTTCCAGGAGTTGTTCGAAGGGGGAGAGACCGACCTGGCATTGACGGAAACAGCCGACCCTCTGGAATCACCCATTCTTATATCTGCCCGTCCTTATGGCAAAAGGCTTCTGAACATCTCTCAACTCTCCGGCGGGGAAAAAGCTTTGACCGCCATAGCGTTGCTTTTCGCCATCTACCTGGTGAAGCCCAGCCCTTTTTGCATCTTGGACGAGGTGGATGCCCCTCTGGACGATGCTAACATCGTCAGGTTCTTGAGGCTGATCCGCCACTTCAGCTCAAGCACGCAGTTCATCCTCATAACCCATAATAAACTCACCATGGAAGAGGCGGATGTCCTTTATGGGGTCACCATGGAGCAGCCGGGGGTATCCAAAATCGTATCGGTGAAATTTGAGAAACACGAGGTGGTTACCAAATAGGCATCAAATGACGATTCGACAGAACCTTTGAATCTAAATACAGACATCCGACTAACAATGCGTTCTTTGTGAAATCCTAATCGGATGGACTCAAATCCGGCCTTTTGTGCCTGACGGATCTTTCGATTTGGCGGATAAATAAATCTAAATACAAACATCCTATGGAGGAGGCTTTTTTTTGAGATTATCGCTGGAAAAACTCAAGTCCGGGCTATTTAAAACCAAAGAAAATCTACTGGGAAAAATCTCCCAGGCGGTGGGATTGCACAAGAGGATTGACCAAGAGCTTTTGGATGAGCTGGAGAGGATTCTTATAGAGGCGGACGTGGGACCATCTACCACGGTTAAAATAGTGGATGGTTTGAAGAACGAGGCGGCAAAGAGGGGGATCGACGATTCCCAGAAAATCATCGAGCTTCTCAAGGATCAGGTTGTTTTGATCCTGACGAAAGGTGAGGACTCCGGAAACGATTTCTCTTTGCCTCATGTCATCATGATGGTGGGAGTAAACGGTACCGGAAAGACTACCTCCATCGCCAAGTTAGCCAAGGATTTCAAAGATCAAAGAAAAAAGGTTATGGTGGCGGCCTGTGATACTTTCAGGGCAGCTGCGGGAGAACAGCTATCCATCTGGGCTGACCGGGTGGGAGCGGAAATGGTCAAAAGCAAGCCCAATCAGGACCCCGCCTCGGTTGCCTTTGATGCCATAAAATCAGCCAGCGCCAGAGGAATCGACGTGGTGATAGCCGATACCGCCGGAAGACTTCATACCAAGACAAATCTGATGGAGGAGTTAAAAAAGATAAAAAGGGTAATGGGAAAGGCTCATCCCGGCGCGCCCCAGGAGATTCTCCTGGTGATAGACGCCACCACCGGACAGAATGGATTATCTCAGGTGCGGATGTTTAAGGATTTGGTGGGGGTGACCGGGATCTTTTTGACCAAACTGGATGGGACCGCTAAGGGTGGAATCATGATCGCTATTGCTGACGAGTTTAAGGTTCCGGTGAAATATGTCGGGCTGGGCGAAAAGCCGGACGATTTCCATAAATTCGATCCGAACTGGTTTGCCCAAGCTCTGTTCAGCTAAGCAGTAGAACGATTTTAAACTTACAGAAGATGAATCATGCGACTTGTCTGAATAGGAGACTTTCTACAATTAACCCCTTGGTTGATTTGAAGTGAAAAAGTTTTCGATGCTGGAATTCGTGGTCTGAAGTTGTGATATCTCATAGCTTACTTTGGTTTTCCAGCCTCGACAACGATTTCCGAACTTCGATCCTTCATAAAGGGCGGTTATATGATAAAAGAACTAATGGTTAAAACCTCAAGCCGGGTGGAGTTGATTGACATCACCCATCTTGTACAGAAGGTGGTTTCAGAGGCCAAGATCAAGTCCGGCCTGAGTACGGTATATGTGCCGCATACCACTGCCGGAGTTACCATAAATGAGAACGCTGACCCATCGGTTAAAAGCGACATCATCTCCGAGCTCAACAAGATCATCCCCTTCGATGACAATTACTCTCACCTGGAAGGCAACTCCGCCGCTCATATAAAGAGCAGCATCATCGGTTCCTCGGAAACTCTCCTGGTGAACGGGGGAAGTTTAATTTTAGGCACCTGGCAGGGAATCTATTTCTGCGAGTTTGATGGTCCCCGCAACAGAAGGTTCATGGTAAAACTGATAGAAGGATAAAGTCGAGGTTGAGCCTGGTTTCTTTATTGATGGCAGACAACCTTCAAGTGTTAAGAAATTGAACACTCAACCGATAAATAATAACAGGACAGGAAATGTTTATCCATCCTTCTGAGGATAGCAGGTTGAGTGAGAATAGCCGCTTCGCTTTTCTGCTCAACTGACTATCCTCCTTTTTTTGCTGTCCCTGATTATTTTGTTTTCCCTTAAGTTCAAGAATCAACCTTTCAAATCGAAGCTCGTTACAAGCCTCTCCCCTATCTTTGGTTTCGCTGTCAAGTTCGGCCGTTATTGGACTATATAGTTCTGACTTTAAATGGCCATTCTCAAAAAGTTCCTTGCTACACAAAACCAACCGGGAAAAATTGTTCCCAAAAGACCTTGACTTACCTGGTGTTGTGAACTATAATAAAAAAGATTTTCAATTAAACAGAAAACCCAGACACTATAGTTTGATGACTCACCCTTAATTGAAATGAGCGAAAAAGACAAAACAAGATCGGTTGATGACTTTGGAGACGGTTTTACCCATGGATTCAAGCCTCTGCGAGCCATAGATCTGTCCCGGGTTTCGAGCTTCGAAGAATTATTGCTCCAGATGTCAGATACGGCTTTTGGCGCAAGAAGCTTAGGTGAAGCCTTGCAGGTCTGTACAGTCATGTTAAAGGATCCTGATTGTTTCATCGTGGGCACCTTCTCCGGAGCCATGACCATGGCCAAGATGGGTTTGGTTCTGTGTGATATGATCGACCGGGGCTTTTTGGATGCGGTGGTCTCTACCGGGGCACTGGTAATGCATGGGCTGGTGGAAAACGTGGGAGCGCCCCACTTCAAAAGCGAGTCAAGCTGGACAGATGACAGGCTGTATGAACATGGTTACAACCGGGTCTATGATACCATCGAGGCTGAGAAGAATCTGCGTGAAACCGGCTTGGCTCTGGATAAGATATGGGAGGGGATGGATC
>CAYOSZ010000016.1:0-2094 GCA_964406715.1 uncultured Ignavibacteria bacterium
TTCCGCAAACCCTCGTCGATCCCAACAATTCCTTCACCCTCATGCGGAGGGTGGTAGATTGGTTCGGACTGGGTGTGGCGAGTCCCCAATACATTCCGGGTGATGCCAACGGGGATGAGATAGTCAACGTGGGAGACGTAGTTTACCTGGTAAACTATCTATACAAAAACGGCCCTGCCCCGTATCCTTTGGCAGCTGGAGATGCCAATTGTGACGAGATAATAAACGTGGGAGACGTGATTTACCTGGTAAACTATCTTTACAAAGGTGGGCCACCTCCGTGTCAATCAGAAGGATGATGGTAGTGGTGGAACTTTTTTCTAATGAATCGGAGTTTCACCTTGAAAAAAGCCCTCTGGTTTATCGCAAAACCAGAGGGTTTTTGGTTTTCAGGACGTGATCGGTTGAGAGTTTACTTCATCAAGGACATCTTCTTCGTCTCCTGGAAGTTATCCGCCTGCATCCTGTAGAAATAGATCCCACTGCTCAACTGAACACCGTCATCGTCTCTGCCGTTCCACAACAAAGTCTGCTTTCCGGGACCCTGTTGGCCGTCAAATAGGGTTTTCACCTTTCGCCCTAACACGTTGTATATGGTTATCCTGACCTGACAGGACCGGGGGAGATAGTAGCTGATCCTGGTTTCCGGGTTGAACGGGTTAGGATGATTCTGAAACAGGGTAAAACTTTCCGGGACATTAAGATTTTCAGCCCAGTCCTCGACACCCGTTCCTTCTCTTACCTCCAGGAACACCGTGGTGGTGCTTTCCTGCTTGAGATTGGCTTTTCCTTTGATGACCAACTCATACAAGTCCAGCGGAGTAGATATGGTGGTAGATATGGTCAAAATCGAGGTGTCATTGGGGAAAACCGGATTGGGAGCAAAGTCGTAGCTGACACCTGTGGGCATGCCGCCTACAATGGACAGGGAAAGGGTGCAGGTTGCCGTGAATTCCACGTTGGGAATCACTACCACCTCGTAGGTAGTGTCTTCTCCTTGTAAAACCCTCTGGGTATCGGGATAGGCTTCAATGTAAAACGCCCAGGGGATGTATGTTACAAACAAAGTAACATTCTTGCTATGCTGGATAGACTTTTCACCCACTTTCTCGGTGGCAGTAATGGTTAGTGTATGGTATCCCACCTCAGTTGTTTCCGGCACGGATATGGTCAACTCTGAGCTGCCGGGGGGGACAACCATGGCTGGATTAAAGCTTCCGGCGACATCTACAGGCAAACCGGTGACTTCCAGAGTGCAGGGTGAGTCAAATCCGCTGATCGAAGTAAGCGTCACGTTATAAATTCCATTGGTACCTCGAGGTATGATCAAGGTGTCGGGTTCAACCTCTATGGTAAAATCTCCACGTGAGTTGACCACCAGCACCACATCCACGCTGTGTTCCAACATACCTTTTCCGGGAATAAATTCCGAGCCGGTGACGGTGAATGTATAGGGTCCGGTGGGGGTTGTGTCGGCGACGGTAATGGTTAATGTCGACGTATCGGTTGGGACCAAGGTCCCCGGATCAAATAGACCGGAAGCGCCCCCCGGAAGATTCGACACACTGAGGGTGCAGGTTGAGTTGAAGCCGTTGACTGAAGTCAGAATAACATCGTAGTCTCCCTGTTGGCCCTGGACAACCTCCAGGGTTTCCGGGTCCGTTTCTATGGTGAAGTCCGGCTGCAGAACTACCAATTTCACGTCGACGCTGTGTGTTATTTTACCTCCGCCAGGCGGGGGCTCATAGGCACTCACCGTTACGGTATAAGTCCCCGGCGGAGTGTCTGTCGAGGTGAAGAGAGCAAGCACCGCCGTATCCGTGGGTACGAGCGGTGTATTATATATGTTGGCCGAAGTGTTAGGTGGCAAATTACTCGGGGTGAAATAGAGTTCCGAAGAAAATCCGTAAAGCGATGTTAAGATCAGATCGTACCTGGCAGAATCCCCCGGGATCACGTCTTGGCTATCCGGCTCTGCTTCCATGGTGAAATCGGGCGGGGGAGTGATGTTCAAGATCAACTCTGCCGTATCCGCTACTCCCTTGCTCATTTCGGTGGCGATGACCAGCGTGGTGCAAACCGCCACGGGAGTGG
>CAYOSZ010000016.1:2194-4571 GCA_964406715.1 uncultured Ignavibacteria bacterium
CGCCTGAATCTCCAGACTATCCGGGTCAAGCTCCATGGTGAAATCGGGCGGGGGAGTGACGTTCAAGGTCAACTCTGCCGTATCCGCTACCCCCTTGCTCATTTCGGTGGCGATGACCAGCGTGGTGCAAACCGCCACGGGAGTGGTCACTGCCGTATTTATGTGCAGAACCGAGGTGCCGGTGGGAACAAGGGTATTGGGATCGAAACTGGCAGAGGCATCCGGGGGAAGGTCTACTACAGTCAAAGTACAGGTGTTGGCAAATCCAAAAAGCGCCGTCAGATTTACATCCAGGCTGCCCGAGCTGCCCGCCTGAATCTCCAGACTATCCGGGTCAAGCTCCATGGTGAAATCGGGCGGGGGAAGAGGGCCTATATTAAAACATTGGGGCAGATTGTCTCTGGGTGTGTAGGTACTTGTACCATCTCTGCGGCTCCACAACAAATTTCCGGTGGGAGGCCAGAAGGTGGTATCCATACAGATGTGCATGGTATCCTCGACCACAAGGGTCAAGGTGGCAAGCAGAACCCGGTCTCCTTCCCACCACGGCTTATCTTGGGTGCCGGAGGCAATCAGAGATAATCGTGCATATGTACCAGCCGTGTCTAAGTCCACTATGCGTGAATCCCAGTCCGCCCCACCCTGAAGCGCCATTTGAGCCATGCGGTTACGATATAGGGTGTCGGTCGGATCGGTTGCGTTCAGCATGTGCCGGAATATACTTCTTTGGAAGTCTGGCAAAACATAGATGGTCTCGGTGGTATTCCAGTATGCACTGGCACTGCAATAAGCGGAAGGATTGGTGCGAGTCCAGCCGATGGGGATGACGAAACCGGCTATGGAGTCGTCCGGATCTTCCGGAACATTATCGTGAGTCACCAAAATGGGAAATCGGACCATCCATGGACCGGTGCCTGGCGTCTGAACGGAGTCCAGACAGATCACAGCCATGGTATCGCAATCTCCTGAATCGTTGGGATCTTCCGGGCAAACTGCCCAGGAGAAAGTGCTGAGGATCAGGGTTGAAAACGCAAAAATGATAAGGGCTAAGAAAGTCTTTCTCATCTCTTAACTCCTTTGATAAGGGTTTTTGACATATTCTTCAGCGATTAATTCAAATTGTTAAGTACGGCCAACGATGGTTTACATTCGAAAACCAGGGATTGCTTTAATTCTCGCTCCTCCACGTAGATAGTCAGAAAATCCTTGGATATTCCGGTGCGATTTTCATTTCGCTTGCGATGAAACGCAAAAAATATGCCACAGGGTCCTTCTGGAAAAGTATTTTGCAAAGCAGCAACACTACAAATCTAAGCCTATGAGATATTTACATATCGCAGGTTTTACATGGAGCCTGATTAAACTTCGATTAAGGCTGGCATGCCTTTTTAACGGTTTTTATCACCTCAAGATGCACCGGGTGTTTCAAATGTTGCAAAAAATTGCCTTTTTCATTCGGGTGCGGCAAACTTAATTGCCGAACACCCATCAAATTTAAGGCTTACACGAAACATATTTTCCATCAAAAATAAGGAAAAGGCCGGTTTTGTCAACATTAAATTTCAGTGCCATACTCTCTTTAGGTGTCTTCTGACTTCAGAACAGCTCTTTACCGTTCCATAAACCAGCCATGACTCATTTGAGGTCAAAAATAACGCTCAAACCACACGACCAAAATTCCAACTATTTTATGTATTAAACATCCAACTCACCACCCAATCTTATACGCAAAAAAGCCTTCAAACAGGAGATTACATAGGGTATAAACGCCAGTTCATTCTTATACATATAGATTGTCACCGTTAACTTCAGGCGGAGAACCTCGGTTTAACCGGCTAAGGGATCACTAATTCCACACCTTCAGTCTCCCAGCGGGAACGTACCTGGATCGTGTCGGGGTAAACGGCAAAGGGCTCCAAGGGCGAAAAGGGATCTGTCTGTCCCAGGGTCAGTTTACCATCTCCGTTATGGTCAACGTACCCGCCCATGAAATATTTGCCAGCAAGTACCTCTTTGAAAACGAAATCTCCGGGTTGTTGAAGAGTTATCTGATACCACAGCTCAGTCTCCTTTAGATTCCAGAGTATCAGGACGATGGCTGTTGAGTCCCTACTTTCTTCAAAGCCGACCTTCCCTGAAACCGAACCCAGGATGTTGGGGTCCAACGAAACAAAGCTTGATGTGAAGGCTGAGTCCGCCACGCCAGTGATTTGTCCCGAGATATCCCTAATCTCCTTGCCTTTCAGCGTAATCTGATAATTCATCTTACTGGAGAGAAGAGAGTCGGGAGAGAAGACGAACGTGGTTGGATTCACCCATTCAACACCGCCAGTTATCTTGATCTGATTTGAATCGGTCAGGGAGAACGAAGCTTCCA
>CAYOSZ010000016.1:4581-13079 GCA_964406715.1 uncultured Ignavibacteria bacterium
CGGCCTGTCAAAGACCAGCTTTATTTTGGAGTCCAAGGGCAGGCTGGTTTCCTGGTTACTGGGAATGATGTCAATGATTTTGAGACCAACCGTATCAGGAATCTCCGATCCCTGGAATAGGCAGGCAGCTGAAGCCGGATCTATAGGATTTCCGGTTTTGTCGGTTACCTTCGAGATTTTCAGTTCATATTTCTCCTTTGGATTCATCTCTTCTGTCTGAAGAAAAATCCTTTGGGAATTTTGTCCTTGAAGGAAGACGGACAGAATCTTTAAGGGTTTTTGGGTGGAGACCGAAAAGACCTCGATGTTTGCCGGCTGCAGCACGGATTGCTCGTCTAATTCCTCATCAAAATCCAGCCGGACTAAATTTTCATTTAGGCTGTAACAGTCGAGTAGCCCTGGCGGGCTTTTATCTTTCTTGTCCAGGATGAAATCCACATGGGTTTTTGAGTTGTCCTGCTCGGTCAATATCACCTCCCCGGTGGTGAGTCCGATGGCCTCCTTTTCCCAGTCCCAGATGAGATCTCGATTCAGGTCCTGTACCGCAAAAAGTCGGTATCTCCCCAGGCTCAAATTTTCCAGAAAATATTTCCCCTGGCCGTCGGTTTGTGTGACGTAGTCCGGTTTTTCCCTTTCCGGATCGGCTTCCAGCTCATCCCGGGGAAACAGATATGCCCAGACGCTGATTCCCATCTCCCTTCCCAGACCGATTTTCTGCTTGGTCCACACCTCCCCGGAGATCGAACCGTAATCCAGCTGGCTGCCCGTTGAGAAGGCGTAGGTATATGACTTACTCAGGCGGTTTCTCCTTAAATCCTGTGCATCTGTGCCAATGGATACCACGTAGGTTCTATCCGGAAGCAAAGGTTCTTGAGGGGCAAGAATCAGTCTTTTGCCTCTCCAACTGAAATTGAAGGGCAACCTGGGAAGGGGAGAGACGAAAATCGATTCCTCGGTTATCTTTGACATCATCCTTTCGCTGAAGGTGATCTCAATTCTGGAGTCTAATCCAACCTCAGTTGAGTCAGGTTTCGGTGATACTGAAATCACCCCAGGGGGGGCGGTATCCTCCGGACCGCCGGGTGGCATGCCCTCCTTGGCACATTGGAACAGAAATGACAAAAGAATAGACAGAGCAAAAACTGATATTTTCTCTGGTTTTTTGACCATCCGTGACGAAGAATCTAAATTGAGCTACCCTCTATATACGACTGGAAACACCGTGTCGAAAATGAAAACATAAAACAAATGGAGTGAATTGTGCGGGAAAACCTTTATGGCTTAACTTCGATACCTGCGTTTTCCTTGATGATGGCAGGAATTACAAACGATAGGGCAGGGTAAAAGTCCTCGCTCTCACCTGCCAGGCAAAGGCTGTTTTATCACTTCACCCTTTGCAATTTCTCTTTTAACTTCTCGTTGTCTTGATCCAACTTCAGTGCTTGCTCCCAAGCCTCCTTTGCCTTTTGAGGTTCATCCAGGGCGTCGAATATGTCACCTAAATGTTCGTGCATGATGGAATCATCTTTTTGTATTTCAAGCGCCCTCTTCATTTGAATCTCCGCCTCTTTGAACCGTCCCAACCGATACAACACCCAGGCGTAGCTGTCAAGGAAGGCGGCGTTGTCCGGTTCATATTCCAGTGCCTTCTCAATCAATGCCAACGACTCTTCCAGTCGGATGTTCTTATCCGCCAGCATGTATCCCAGATAGTTTAAGACACGGGCATTTGTGGAATCAATCCGGAGAAGCCGTTCAAATGTCGCAACGCCGCGCTCAAAATCTCCGTTCTGTTCATAGGCTGATCCAAGGGCAAAAAGTATGCGGGTGTCTTGCGGGCTTTTATCGTAAGCCTTCCTAAAAATGACAATGGCTGAATCAAATTGCCTCTCCTGAGCATAGGTGCTGCCCAGAAGGTTCAGAATTCCCACCTTATCGTTTACCTTCTCTAAAGCTCTCTTATATACCTGGATGGCCTTTTCGGTGCTGTCCTGCTTTAAATATATCCAGGCTAAATTGATCCAGCCGTCGGGCACGGAATCCTCCAGGGAAACCGCAGTTTCGAATTCGATTTTCGCCTTCTCGATATCTTCCCGGTGAAGAGCGATCTTCCCCAAGAAGAAATGAACGTAGGCGTCTTCAGGGTTGGATTGAAGGTATGCCACGAACACGCTTTCCGCTCTCTGGTAATCTCCGTGCGAGAGATAAAGTGCTCCCAGCCTTTTTTGTTCCCGGGGATCATCCGGAGAATTAACCGAAGCTCTTTCCGCCAGTTTTACAGCCTCTTTTGTCTTACCCGTTTGATAATAGAGGTCGATCATTTTGTTTATCAATTCCTCTTCGGCAGGCTCCAGCTCCAGAAGTCTCTGGTAAAGTGATATGGCTTCCTCTAAGTTTCCCTTGGCTTCATAGCTTCTGCCCAAGCCGGATAATGCTTTAACGTTATCCGGGTCAACATCCAGCACCTTTCTGTATTCCGAGATGGCTTCATCGTACTTGCCGGTTTCAAACAGCAGGGCGGCCAGTTGCAGATGTATCCTGTCAGAAAAAGGTTGAAGTGATGCCAGCTTTCCCCAGTACTGGATGGCTCTGCTTACATCCTGCTTCTGCTGCCAGAGAATGGCCAGATACCACAGTGAATTGAGATCTGTGGAGTCGAATTCCACCGCCTGAGAGTATGCTTGAGTGGCACTGTCAACCTCCCCGGTGGCGCGGTAGCAATCACCCAGCAGGCGGTAAACCCTGGCATCCTTGGGTCTTATCTGAAGAGCCTCTTTCTTGGCCAAGTCCACATTTTTCATCAACAGATAGGCTCGAGCCAGCGCATATCTTATCTCCGGAACATCAGGCTGGAGTGCCTTTGCCTTCCGGTATTCCTCAATGGCGGAACGAAAATCCCTGGAGAGCTCGTATAAATCTGCGTTGACAAAATGCTCAAAGGCTTGCGGATTCAACCTCGCTTCAAGCGAATCACTTTCTCGAGCAAATCCCATGCTGGCCAAAGAAACCAGTCCGCAGGCGAGTATAAAAAATCCAAACCGGAGAATGACCTTATCTGTCATATCGCAAACCACAAAGATATCTGATTACAATAAACTCATATTGACTAATCTACCAAAGCTAAGGAAAAAGACAAGAAAAATATGAGACATCACCCGAAACCGGCAGGTTAAGAAACAATATTTCTCTTGACACATCCAATTATACATGTTAGCTTTAGCAAAAGTTTGCAGGAATGAATAATGATCCCAAAAGCCATGGAATGCGCAGACTACCTTATCTTTTCCGCTTTCTCTTTCGGTGAATGTCTTCATAGTCAACCGGTATTAAGTTGAGGAGGTGAAGGTTGGAGAATCAGAAAACCAAGAATTCGCAATCCGTTAAAGACTTTGAACCTTATGTAAAGCCGACCCAGAAGATGGCGGAGGTTACCTTACAGGCGGTGGTTCTGGGGGTGATTCTTTCTGTCGTTTTCGGGGTGGCTAACGCTTATCTGGGTTTAAAGGTGGGCATGACGGTATCCGCCTCCATTCCTGCCGCAGTCATATCCATGGCCATCCTTCGAGGAGTCCTCCGAAGAGGAACGGTTCTGGAGAACAACATTGTCCAGACTCTGGGATCAACCGGGGAATCCCTGGCTGCGGGAGTGATCTTTACCATTCCCGCATTCTTCATCTGGAATCAAACCATCCCGGGTTTCTCACACAAAATCTCCAACTTGGACATAATTTTTCTTTCGCTTTTGGGCGGAGCTTTAGGAATACTCTTCATGATCCCCCTGAGGAGATATCTGGTTGAGCGTGAGCACGGCAAATTGAGATTTCCCGAAGGGACGGCATGTGCCGAAATTATCAAGGCGGGTGACGAGGGTGGAGGTAAGGCCAAAATCGTATTCGCCGGCTTGGGGTTGTCGGCTTTGTATAAAATCTTGATGGGTGGTTTCAGGTTGTGGCCCGAGGTTCCCAATACCGACATTAGATTCTTCAAAGGAGCCAACGTGGGAATAGATGCCACACCGGCTCTTCTGGGGGTGGGATACATAATCGGACCGCGAATATCCGCTCTGATGTTGGGAGGGGCGGTCCTGGGTTATCTGGGCATCGCTCCTTTGATCGCATACATCGGCACATACATACCCGACACGTTGATCCCGCCCGGGAACATACCCATTCCGGATATGAGCGCGGGCGACCTCCGGAACTTCTACATAAAGTACCTGGGGGTGGGAGCAGTGGCCTTGGGTGGATTCGTAAGTCTGATCAAGTCGCTTCCGATCATTTTCCATTCGTTCGCGGTGGGAGCCAAGCAGATATTTGGAACGAGGACCAAAGAAGAGCAGGAGAAGTCTCTGCTTAGAACCGAACGGGAACTTCCCATGAAGACGGTGATTCTGGGAGCACTTTTGGTTATCCTTTTGATCTGGGCTTATCCGGGAACAGAACTCCATATTCTGGGGGCGGCTCTGGTGGTCATCTTTGGTTTCTTCTTTGTGGTGGTGGCAGCCAGAATAGTGGGAATAGTGGGGAGTTCCTCCTCCCCGGTGTCCGGAATGACCATAGCGACGCTTCTGGTGACCAGCGTGATCCTGTTGTCATTCGGAGTATCCGGTTTCAGAGGGATGATCACCGTGATGTCCATAGGAACGGTGGTATGTATAGCCGTGTGCCTGTCCGGTGACATTGCTCAGGACCTGAAGACCGGATATCTTCTGGGAGCAACTCCCCGACAGCAGCAGATCATGGAGTTCGTGGGGCTTCTATTTCCCGCACTGGCCATGGGCTTTACCGTATTTTTGCTGAGCAGCGCTTTTGGATTCGTAAGGGACGCTGCTCACCCCTCGCCGCTATTGGCTCCCCAGGCTAACGTCATGTCGGTGATCGTGCAGGGTGTAATGACCGGAAATCTCCCCTGGATTCCCATAATCGTGGGGTGCATGCTGGCGGCTGCAATCGAGTTGGTCGGCATCTCCTCTCTGCCCTTTGCCATTGGTCTTTACCTGCCTCTGGATCTGTCCACTCCCATCATGGCCGGGGGACTGATAGCCCTGATTGTAAGAAAGGTATCCAAAGAAGATGTGGCAAAGAGAAGAGAGGAGCGGGGAATACTATTCGGTTCAGGATTGGTAGCGGGAGATGCGCTGCTGGGCGTGGCCATTGCCTTTGTGATTGCATTCTTATCAAGCTACAGGGTCTTCTATGAGGCTCATGAGGAATTGTCGATGACTGCTGCCTATGGTCCCTGGATATCGTTGATCGCCTTCGCCGGGATTTCCTATTTGCTTTATCGATCGACCCGGATCAAAAGGGAGGTCGGGTAGAAGTAGTCAATTATCGTTTTTATTGGAAAAGAAATTTTCTTGTACTCTGGTGTAAATTAACAGGAAGTTTAAAATTCTCATAAGAGATTTTCGGTTATTCAATTCGGGAGGAAAAATGGATAAGCTTTTCAAAGCAGCACAGGTAGCCATCAGCAATTGTCTGGTCGTCAAAAAGGGAGAATCGGTTCTGGTGATCACCGATCAACCTGAAAGAAAGATAGGTTACGCCTTCTGGGAGGCGGCAAAGGAGGTCAATGCTGAAGCCATGCTTTTGGAGATTATACCCCGCTCTAGCAACGGTGAAGAACCACCAGAAGCTGTGGCAAAATTCATGAAGGGTTTTGATGTTCTGATAATTCCCACCAGCAAGTCCATGTCTCATACCATAGCCAGAAGAGAGGCATGTGAGGCGGGAGCCAGGTGTGTGACCCTTCCCGGAATTCTGGAAGATACCATGGAGAGAACCTTGAATGCCGATTATCAGGAGATAGCCCGGCGCAGCATCAAACTGGCGGAGTTGGTAAACCAGGGAAAGGTAGCCAAGGTTACCACACCGGCCGGAACGGATATCACCATGAGCATAGAGGGGAGGGAATGTCATGCGGATACGGGACTGGTGCATAATCCCGGTGATTTCTCCAACCTGCCTGCAGGTGAAGCATATATCGCTCCGATGGAGGGGACGGCAAACGGAATCATCATGGTGGACGGAGCCATGGTAGGAAAAGTAAAGAAGCCCATCCAGATCGTGGTGAAGGACGGTTTTGCCACCGAGATTACCGGAGACAAATCCGCTGATGAATTAGAGAAAATACTGGAACCCTTCGGTCAGCCGGGCAGAAACGTTGCAGAGCTGGGAATCGGAACCAACCATAAAGCCCAAATAGTGGGAAGCGTTTTAGAAGACGAAAAAGTCATGGGAACCGTCCATATGGCTCTGGGAGACAATAAATCCATGGGCGGCAACGTGTCGGTCCAGAGTCACTTAGACGGAATCCTTTTGAAGCCGACTCTGTGGATTGATGACAAGAAGATCATGGAGGATGGAAATCTGAAGATTTAAGCGTAGCTTGATCAACTTTTTATAAATAGACCACCAAACGAAACATTGCCCACCTAAAGAGATCGAGCAAACCAGGAAAGCAACCTGAAGAATTAAGCTGACAGGGGAGAGGCAAATGCAGGGAGTCGTTTCCAACACGAACTTCTGCAAGTGCGTAGCAATTAGGGCGTTTGGAGGGAAGCTTATATGAGACAGATACTGATCGTCTTTATCCTGTTGCTTGTTTTCTCAATAGGGCTTCAATGCGAAAACAAAAAGAAGCCAAATGATACAAACTTAGAAGACCCCGGTCGCTTTTTCCCCATCAACTTCGAGTACACCTGGACTTATACGGTTTTGGGTCAGGGTTGCGTTACCACCGATAATGACATCGTGATAACCGCTCAATCCAAAACCACCCGGGAGGTAGAGGGTGTGATGCATAATGGCTGGGACCTTGTTACGGTTTCCGGTGGTCAAGGATCAGGCTTCGTTTACAGGCTGGCGGATACGATCTTCTATTGGAGGGACATACAGAATCCCGATCAGCCACCCTATAAGATACTGGTGGGGCCTGTAAAGGCGGGAACCAATTGGAGGGACCGGACGATTTACGGATTCGAGTATCTGATTGAGGGAATCGAGGATTTTTACTCACCCACGGCGAACAACAACTTCGAAAGGTGTGCCAGGATCAAACGGATCAAACCCGGTGAAAATCAATTTAAGTATTACTGGTGGGCACCGGCCTGGGGCAAAGTCCGGGAAGCTAACTTCCAATCCGAGCAGTGTCTGGGGGGGGAGGACCTCAAGCGTCTGGATAAGAATCCGGAATATCCTTAAAAAGCACCGATCTCCACTCCTGCCATCAATATTTCCTTCTCCTTTCGATGAAGTAATTAGATCCGGGCAGAGTTTTGGTGTAGCATTTCAGGTCCGTGATCATGTGAGATATCTCACCCAAATGCTTGAACATGTTATTCTCATTAATTATCACGGCTATGGACAGCGTCATTATGGGGAATTTCTCCTTTCGCCCTCTGCGATTGGTGGTCACGATGTAGCCCCGCATGATATCCTTTTTTTTGTATCTAGGGATTATCATCCGGTCGAAAGCTTTGATGATCTTATCGCAAACGAAGGGCACCTTCTCCGGCGGGATTATGAAAATAAAGTCGTCCCCCCCGATGTGTCCCACGAAACCTCCTTTAGTACTGCTGTAAACCACGTCCCGGATTATCTCGGAGGTCATTTTAATAAGACCGTCCCCATATTGGTAGCCATAATAATCATTGTATGCCTTGAAGTTGTCCAGATCGGCGTAACAGGCGGCAAACCTCTGTTTTCTCTTTATTCTTCTGTTCATGTCCTTTTGGATGATGTTGGTCCCGGGAAGCCTGGTAGTGGGGTTTACGCCCAAATCTCGTTGGCTGCGAGTTATGATCATATTAAGTTTGGAAGAGAACAACTTTGTGTTCCATTTGGAAGAAAAGAACTCATCCGCTCCAAAATCGAACCCGGCAAGAATGGTTTTTCGACCGGGTCGGGGATGATACAGAACCAGGGGAGCTAAAGATAGGATGGGATGTTTTTTCAAGCGTTTGACCAATCTCAGTTCGGTTTTAAACGTATCCTTCCCCGCAATGATCACAAGATCGAAGATGTATTTTTGAATAAGGGTTTCCAGTTGGGTAAAATCATCGAAAGGAAGGAATTTCACCTTTCTCTTATCCAGGGATCTTCTAAGTCTTTCTTTGACGTCTACCCCGTTTTGGTATAAACCGCAATAAAACATGTAAACACCCACAATCTCTTTTTATCAATCTACAGCTATAATGTCGACAGTCGCTCCTGCCACGGGAGATTTAATGTATTACGACTCTTCCCGCATCTGGAGCGAATTGACGGATTTCCACAGACCCTTCTCCTTCAGATAGATATAATCCAAAAAGCAGTTTGACCATCACGGTTTTTCTGCTGCAGGTCAAACCTTCATTCTTGATCTGGGATGATGATCCCGGTGCTCCTGCTTTAGATATTCTCTGTCCAAGTGAGTATATATCTGTGTAGTAGATATATCGGCATGTCCGAGCATCTCCTGAACTGCCCGCAGATCTGCCCCGCCTTCCAAAAGATGGG
>CAYOSZ010000017.1:0-12679 GCA_964406715.1 uncultured Ignavibacteria bacterium
ACTCTCCCCCTTTTATTCCCCCTCTCTTGCGAAGAGAGGGGGATAAGGGGGTGAGTTCCCGTCATGGTATGCTACCCAAGCTAATTAAAAATTTATCTTATCAAAAACCACGACAAACAAATCGGAGAAGAACCAGGGAGAATAATTGAAATGAGAAAACCAGAGCCTAACTTAAGTTAGGTTCTGGTTCCATAACGATAGTCTTTATCTTCAATATTAAGTTTATCGCTTCAAAATCCTGATTCATTCAAGAATCGAAGAAACTCAAACTAAACCAAAGGAGAAACAACCATGCCTACCAATCAAAGACAGGTTAATTTAAGTACGGATGAGATGCCCACCCAGTGGTACAACATACTTCCCGATCTGCCGGAGCCGCTGCCTCCACCACAAGATCCGGAGAGTGGGGAGTCAAGAATCAAAAACCTGCCCAAGATACTTTTAGCAGAGTGTTTGAAACAGGAATTCTCAACAGACAGATGGATCGACATTCCGGAGGAGTTGCAGCAGATTTATCATCAAGCCGGAAGACCGAGACCATTGTTTAGAGCCTGGAATCTGGAAAAGAAGCTGGATACACCGGCCCGGCTTTACTACAAAGCCGAGTTTTACAGTCCCACTGGCAGCCACAAGGTGAATACTGCCCTGGCTCAGGCTTACTACGCAAAGAAGGAAGGATACAAGAGGCTGACCACCGAAACCGGTGCGGGTCAATGGGGAACTGCCCTCTCCTATGGTGCGGCTTTAGCTGGTTTGGAATGCACCGTCTTCTGGGTGAGAGCGGTTTACAGTTGGAAACACGATCGAAGGAACTTAATGGAAATGTTTGGAGCAGACGTATATGCATCACCCAGCAACGAGACCGAATTCGGAAAAACCTTGTACAAAAAGGATCCAAATCACCCGGGTTCTCTGGGAATCGCCATCTCCGAGGGAGTGGAGGACGCCATAAAGGATCCGGAAGCCATATATTGTCTGGGCTCGGTCTTGAATCACGTACTCATGCACCAGTCCATAATCGGCTTGGAGACCAAAAAGCAATTTGTGATATTCGACGACTACCCGGATATGGTCATCTCCTGCCTGGGAGGCGGCAGCAACTTTGGTGGGTTTGCCCTGCCTTTTGTGCACGATGTGCTGAAGGAGGGTAAGAAGATCAAATTCATTGCTGCTCAAAGCCGGGTTGCACCCAACCTGCAGGGAGATTACAGATATGATTTTGCGGACTATGCTGAGCAGACTCCTTTGTTGAAGATGTACACGTTGGGACACCAGGCGGACATGGGACCCATCAAAGGAGACGGATTGAGGTATCATGGATGTTCCCCCATTTTAAGCTTGTTGAGGAATAAAGGATATATCGATACCATTGCTTACCCCCAGGATGAAAAATATGTCTTTGAAAAGGCCAAGTTATTTATTCAAAGCGAAGGCTATCTGCCCGCTCCCGAATCTGCATACAGCATTGCTTGTGCCATAGATGAGGCCATCAAGTGTAAAGAAGCCGGCGAGAAAAAGGTGATCGCCTTTAACGTAAGTGGACACGGGTTTTTGGATATCCCCGGATTCAGAGCGGTGATGAACCTAAAGTGAGGTGTGATGATGAAGTTAGACGACGTGGTGATTACCAGAGCCATAGTGGAAAGCTTCACTAAAAAGCTCTTGGAATACTCAGACGTGGACGTGGCCATTACCGGCGCAGGTCCGGCCGGGCTCTGTGCCGCCTACTACTTAGCCCGGGAAAAGGTAAAGGTGGCGGTTTTCGAAAGAAAGCTGAGCATCGGCGGCGGCATGTGGGGTGGGGGAATGATGTTCAATGAGCTGGTGGTGGGAGAGGAGGGAAAGACAATTCTAGATGAACTTGAAGTCGGTTATAAAGCTTATCAGGAAGGTTATTATACCGCCGATGCCGTCGAATGCATATCCACCCTGTGCTCCAAGGCAACCAGGGCAAATGCCAAGGTGTTTAACTTGATCAGCGTCGAAGACGTGATGCTGGAAGGCGAAGAGGTCTGCGGGCTGGTATTGAACTGGTCGGCGGTGCAGATGGCAAACCTGCATGTGGACCCACTGAGCATACGTGCTAAGTATCTGGTGGAAGCAACCGGTCATCCGGTAGAGCTGGTGAAAATAATTGTCAAAAAGATCGGCCCGAAACTCTTCACCTCCACCGGAGATATTGTGGGAGAAAAGTCCATGTGGGCCGATATGGGTGAAAAAGAGGTGGTGGAGAATTCGAAAGAGGTTTTCCCCAGAGTTTACGTGGCGGGGATGGCAGCCAATGCGGTCTTCGGCTCCCATCGCATGGGTCCGGTCTTCGGCGGGATGCTTCTTTCCGGGAAAAAAGTGGCGGGGGAGATTTTGAAGAAATTAAAAAGTCAAAGATAGAAATTTAAAATTGTAAACGTAAATTCAAACATCTCAATCCAGTTATTCAGTGACGGGGGATGAAGATGCGGAGAATTCTGCTTTTACTTTTATCAACCTTGCTTATTTCGGTCGTTCTGATTCAGACGACTTTTGCGCAGGAACAGCCTGCACGAGAAATGCAGCCTCCCACTTCAGCCGACAGCACTGAAGAGTTTGCAGCCCAGACGATGCAGACCCAGCTGGATAAAGAGGAGCGATTGGAAAAAGCGATCAGTTATCAAAGGGCAAAAAACGTCCATTTTTTTGCCGATCAAGGATACACCGTCCTGTTTTTGGTCCTGTTTCTGTTTTTAGGGATTTCCACTTTCCTGCGAAGACAAATCGAGAAGATCACCAGAAAGCGATTCTGGGTGGTGGCATTCTACACTCTTCTGTTCCTCATCATCGTGTTTATCGTCGACTTGCCTTCCAGTTACTACGGCTTTTCCCTGGAGCATAAGTTTGAACTGTCCAACCAGACCTTCACCCAGTGGTTTGGCGAGGAGCTTTTGAGTCTGCTGGTTTTGGCCATAATCGCTCTGATAGCGGTGGAGGGGATATATCTGGCTTTGAAAAAAGCACCCAGAACCTGGTGGATTTATGTTTCGGTGGTCTTCATAGGCTTCACCATCGTGTTGGTGAACTTAGCTCCCATCTTGATCCTGCCGCTTTTCAACGTCTACACCCCCCTGCCTGAGGGGGAGTTGAGGGACCGGCTGGTTAACTTATCCCATAAAGCCAATGTAGAGGTGGAGGAAATTTTCACCATGGACATGAGCAAGCAGACCAAGAAAGCTAACGCCATGTTTACCGGTCTTGGCAACACCAAAAGGATCGTTTTGGGTGACAATATGGTGGATGAATTCAACACGGATGAAATCGAGGTGGTGATCGCGCACGAGATGGGACATAATATTAAGCATCATATCTGGCAGGGGATACTCTTCTCGGCAATTTTGACTGGGATAGGATTTTTCATAATTCATCTGACCGGACCCAGGATCATAACCAGATTCAGAAACAGGTTAAGAATTGAAAACATGGCGGATGTGGCCAGCTTGCCTCTGATATTCTTGATATTCGCTATCTACGGCATAATCACCATGCCCATCTTTCCCGCCTTCTCCCGGCACATGGAAAGGCAGGCGGATAAGTTCGCTTTAGACATGACCCAGAACAGAGAGGCATTTGTCTCCACCATGGACAAATTAGCCTATATGAACTTAGCCGATCCCAATCCCAGCCCCATAATCGAGTTTTTGCTCTACGATCATCCGCCCATATCGAAAAGGATAAAATTTGCTCAAGATTATAAGATGTAGAGGAAACATTCAGGTTTCCATTATGGAAGGCTGAAGCCTCCCGCTACACTTTGCATGGACATAAAATTTGAAAGATCAGAGGGAGCATGAAAGGAAAAACCGTAATTGAAAAAATACTATCCAGGGCGTCCGGAAAAGACGTCCGGGCTAACGATCGGGTATGGGCGGAGGTGGATCTGGCGGTTATCCGGGATTTCGGCGGTCCCAACGCTGTCCTGGAGTTCGACAAATTCACCAACAAGGGCAAGGTGAAAGACCCGGATAAGATCGCCCTCACCTTCGACTACCAGGCTCCGGCAAAGGACATGAAGGTAGCACAGAATCAAGTGCTGTGTCGGGAATTTGCCAAAAGGCAGGGGATAAAAAACCTGTTTGACGTCAACTGGGGAATCGGGCAGCACGTTCTTTTGGAGCAAGGGATGATCAGGCCCGGATCGGTGGTGATCGGAACGGACAGCCATATGAATCTATTGGGATCGGTCGGATCATTCTCCTCCGGCGTCGGAAACACCGACATCGTGGCTGCCTGGTATTCGGGAAAACTATGGTTCCGGGTCCCCCAGACCATCAAGGTAGTTTTCAAAGGGAAATATAAGGAGCCGGTTTCAGCCAAGGATCTGACTCTCAAGTTCGTCAAGGAGATAGGAACGGACAGGCCCAATTATAAATCCCTGGAGTTGACCGGCGAAACGGTTGATAATCTCTCCCTGGCCGGACGATTGACCCTGGGAAGCATGATGACCGAGATCAACGCCAAGATCGGCTTCATACAACCAGACGGTGAGCCGCTGGAGTTTCTCAGACAAAGATGCGGGGACGATCTAAAGATCGTCACCTCGGATGATAAAGCCAGCTTTGCGGATAAGGTGGAGATCAACGTGGACAAACTGGTTCCCCAGATTGCCTGCCCCCACACGCCGGATAATGTAAAACCGGTAGAGAAGGTCGAAGGAACGCCTTTCAATGAAGGTTTCATCGGGTCTTGCACCAACGGCAGGCTGGAGGACTTTAAGGCAGCGGCAAGGATTTTGAAAAAAGCCGGAAAGATACATCCGGAGGTGAGGTTAATCATAGTACCGGCAACCAGAGAAGTATCCTTAGATATGCTGAAGGCCGGGTTATACGATATATTCATGAACCTGGGAGCCATGGTGGCCAATCCTGGATGCAGCCTGTGCACCGCCGGGCATCACGGGGTTCTGGGAAAGGGGGACGTGCTTCTGTCAACCTCCAACCGGAACTTTCTGGGCAAACTGGGAAAGGGCGGGGAGGTTTATCTGTGCAGTCCCGCTACGGTAGCGGCATCGGCGGTGGAAGGTAAGATCACCGATCCCAGGAAATACTGGTAGCCAAAATCAATTAAACGCAGTAGTAAAACACAACTAATTTTTCGCCGAGTAATGAAAGGGACGTTAGTCAACACATCGACGGTGATAGTAGGTAGTCTGTTGGGGCTACTGATCGGAGCAAGGTTCTCCGAAAAGATCAATACCATAGTGATGCACGCTCTGGGCCTGTCTACTTTGCTGATCGGTCTGAAGATGGCATTTAAGACCGATAACATCCTTCTGGTCATTGGGAGCCTGGCCATGGGAGGAATCATCGGTGAAATAATCAAGCTGGAGGACGGTTTGGAGAATCTGGGAGAATTCATCAAGCGAAAGGTGAAGTCCAGGTCAGGCAACTTCGTGCTTGGATTCGTCACCTCCAGCCTGGTTTTCTGCATCGGTCCCATGACCGTGGTGGGCTCGATTCAGGACGGGGTGAGCGGGGATGCCAGCGTGCTTTATGCCAAATCCCTTTTAGACGGGTTCGCCTCGGTGGTCTTTGCCTCCAGTCTGGGAGTTGGCGTCATCTTCTCCGCTCTGACCGTGTTGATATTTCAGGGTGGTCTTACCCTTCTGGGGGGTCAGCTATCATTTCTTTTGAGACCTGAGGTTTTGAATGAATTGATCGCCACCGGAGGTCTGATCATCGTGGGAATCGGAATCTATCTTCTGGGCATTAAGAAGATCAAGGTGGGCAATTTCTTACCAGCTCTGGTGGTAGCTGTGGTCCTGGCTCTGTTGTTCAAATAGCTCAAAATAAGGGCAATTCTATGCATGGGTACATCCGTATAACTGAAAACCTTTCTTGAGGGAGGGCCTCCTCATGTCGACAGCGACCGCAGACGTAAAAATCCTGAACCTGAGACCGGAGCATATCCGGGATAGGCTGGGAAGCAAAAGCAAAGTATGTCTTCTCAACTCTCATGACATCTTCAGGGCGCTGAAAGACGAAAAAGTGATAGTGATGGCGTGTAACACCCGCATAAAACACGTGATTCCGGGCATAATGAGAGCGGCAGAGGAGTTGGATGCGGTGGTGGCGCTGGAATTGGCAAAAACGGAGGGGGGAGTGGATGGTGGGTACACCGGCCAGACTCCCCAAATCTTCTTTCAAACCGCAATAGAATATGCGGAAGCTACCAAATTCTCCAAACCGTTCTTCATCCACGGCGATCATACCACGGTAAAAGATACCAGCCCGGAAGCCTTTCAATCCGCAAAAGAGCAGATAGAGGCGGAGATTAAGGCTGGCTATACGTCGATAGCTATCGATGCCTCATTTAACGAACTGGAGGATAACATCCGTATAACCAGCCGGCTTGCCACTTTAATTCCTCCCCAGAAGCTGGGTTTAGAGGTGGAAGTGGGAGAGGTGAAATCAGCCGGGCAACAGGCAGAGCTTACCACGGTCAAGGAAGCTTCCGATTACATAGAGAGCCTGGCAGATAACGGGATCCACCCCGATCTCTTGGCCATAAACAACGGCTCCAAGCATGGTAATTATCTGGAGGGGGAGAAGATATTTATCGATCTGGAAAGGACCAGAGAGGTATTCGATGCCGTACGTTCAAAGGGGGTATGCATAGCCCAGCATGGAATCACCGGAACCCCTTTGAGCCTGGTAGGCAAATTTGCTGATTGCGGGATTCGTAAAGGGAATGTGGGCACCGAATGGCAAAATGTCGCCCACCAGTTTTTACCCCAGGATCTGATGGATCAGTTGAGAATATGGGCTGAGAATAACAAAAAAGACATAAAATATGCCACCAGAGAGTTCAAAAAGGAGATAGATTCGATCCCCCCAAAGAACGCCCAACAGATAGAGCAGAAAGCATATGAGGTGGCTTCATCCTTCATTAAAGCTTTCAGGGCAGAGAATTCAGCCGGTCTGGTTAAGACTAAACTTGTCGGATGATCTGTGAAAAGCTTCGAGCAAAAATAGTTGACAAATTTGATTTTCTTTATATAATATCACATAAGTTAAACAGAGGTGAGCCTATAGAGAGAACAGTTAAAGGGTTTGTTTTTTGTACGACTGACGTCGTTAGCGCTTGATATCACGAAAGAATATATCAAGCGTATCTGAAAGAATTGTAACGATAATAGCAGGTTTCTGCCGGGTTTCATGAGAACGTTGGGTCAAAAACCCTTTAACTGGAAAGAGCGTAGGTTTTGCCGACGAGTTGGTCGCTTCGGGATCTTATCGGTTAAGGGTTTTTGTGGCACCGGAACTTGGTCGGCTTTTTTATTTATGAAGAATTTACGTTTTTCGGAAATCCTCAGACTTGGGTTGGTCCTATCTGCCATACTGTGCTTGTGGCTTTGGACGAAACCTTCCTTTGCATCCGAGTATGACGACATGGAGGTTTTGAAATCGGATGAGGAGGGGATCGTTTTCAGATACGTGGTGCCGGAGCTTGAACGAAGGAGAATCGAGATTACGGGAAAAACCTTCGATCTGATAAACGTTGATAGATGTCCCCTGTCCAACATTCCCGGAAAACCTCAACTGCCCATAAGAAGGGTGGTGATCGCAGTTCCGCTGGAGGCGGAATTCTCGGTGGAGATCATGCAGATGGAGGTAACTGAATTAGCGGGGGTGGATTTGGCTTTCGCTATCAAAGCGGAACAGGACGAAACCAGTCCGGTGGGATACAGGCTGGTCCCCTCAAAACCCTATGAGGTGCAGGATCAGTTCTATCCCCCTGATATAATCGCCTTTGACACTCCCTCTTTTCTGAGAAATCAGAGGATTATTGAGTTGGAGATCTCTCCACTCCAGTTCAATTCCGCCCGAAAAACCTTAAAATGCCATGATCATATCACCGTAAAGATTAGTTTCCGGGGAGGGAAGGATGAGACTTTTAAATCTGGAAAGGACCTATTTGAGAAGATCTATCAAAATGTTCTGTTGAATTATGAGGAGTCCAAGGGGTGGCGGAAAAGTCACGAAGAAAGAGTTTTTATGAAACCGAGCCCGGTCTATCCTTTTGGATACTCTGACAATTGGTATAAAGCGATCGTCTATGAGAATGGCATTTATAAGATAGACCGAGCCATGCTGATTCAGGCGGGAGTTTCAATCAACTCTCTGGACCCAAGAACGCTGAGGATATTCTCCGGCGGCGGAAAGGTTTTGCCTTTGTATAATTCCGACACTTTCCTGGAGCTTGAGGAGATGGCCATATACGTATCCGGAGAGGAGGATGGCACCTTCGATGCGGAGGACTTTATCCTTTTCTATGGCTGGTCCACCAACGACTGGGAATATGATTCCGCCGCAAGAGCAGTGGGATATCATACCAATCCCTTTACCAACGAGAACACATTCTGGCTGACCTTTGGAGTCATGTCCGCCTCTTCCGATCCAAAAAGGATGCAGATTAAAAACGGGAGCCTGGTGGGGCAGGACCCCCTCATCCCGACGAAATTCAAATCAAGAGTTCACTTGGAGCAGGACAAAATCGCAGTTGATTATTCATACTGGTACTGGATGGAAACCACTTCCACCCGGCTGTTTGTGAGTTTGCCGGGTGCTTTGCCACAGGATACCTGTCTGGTCAAGCTTAAACATACCGGTTTTACCCCCAGCTTATGGGTAAACGGCGAGCCGGCTGAGGTTTTGGATTCTCTTTCCCCGGGTCCCCTGACCGTTGCCAGAAGCTTAGCCTTTCATGGTGGTCTGGTGGATACCCTGGATATCTCTTTTCCGGGAAACTCCTTTTTCGACTGGTATGAGGTAGAATATCCTCGTCGATTCGAGTGCCACGACAGACAACTGCTCTTTGAAAGCCCGGAAGTCCCCGGGATAGCCCAATTCAACGTCTCCAACCTGTACTCCACTAATGCATATCTGTTTGATGTGACGGATTATTTTGAGGTTAAGAAATTCCAGGGACAACAGATAGACGGCGAGTTCGCCAGATTTCAGGATACCATAGGCGCGGATGTAATGACCAGATATTTTCTGGTGGATCAAAGCAGAATTATGAAACCGACAAGATTTTTCAGGGACGAAGTATCCAATCTCAAAGAGGTCTCCGAGCCGGTGGATTTTCTGATCATCACCCATTCAGATTTCCAAAAACAGGCTCAGGCTCTTAAAAGCTTCCGGGAATCGTACAATCAGATGCCGGTGATGGTGGCCGAGGTTCAGGACATCTATGATGAGTTCTCCGGGGGACTTTTAGACCCGGTGGCCATTCGGGATTTTTTGAAATACACTTTCCAGAACTGGGCTGGCCCACCCGCTTATGTCCTTTTGGTGGGAGATGGGAATTACGATTACAAGAACAATCTGGGCACCGGTGCACAAAACTTCATCCCACCTTTCACCCTGGATCCCTCCGTCTCCGACGACATATACGTGTTGTTTGGAGACACCCTGGGAATGGTCATCAGTCGAATGCCGGTAAGCTCGGATAGAGCAGCGGAAGCGGTGCTGGACAAGATAATAAACTACGAGAGGGATCCGGAATTCGGAACCTGGAGAAATCTGATCACCCTGGTGGCGGATGACCAATGGGAAGGTTTGGGCAAACCAGATGGACAATACGAGCGCCATACTCCCGACACCGAGACCTTAGCCAAATCTCACGTTCCCGCAGCTTTCAATGAATCCAAGATATACCTGATGGAGTATCCCTTTGATTACAAGGGGATGAAGCCCCAGGCGGAGGAGGCGGTGATTAACGCCTTCAACTCCGGCTCGCTGATCATCAACTACATGGGGCATGGCAATACGAACGTTTGGGCACATGAAAGGGCATTCCAGCGCAGCCAGGATATTCCCCGGCTCACAAATAAACGAAAACTCCCCCTGGTGTATCAGGCTTCCTGTAGCATCGGGCTTTTCTTCAATCCCATAGGTGAGGGCTTGGCAGAAGAGCTCTTTCGAGCGGAGGAAAAGGGAGCCGTCGCCACCATCTCCGCCACCGGGCTGGTAGGTGCCTGGTCAAACGCTCAGTTGAATTTTAAGGTTTACGACCTTCTTTTAAACCAGAATTCCCTCTCCGTGGGGCAGGCACTCTTAATCGCCAAGCTTCAACGACAGCTCGATGACAACGATCAGAAATATGTGCTTTTTGGTGATCCGGTGATGCAGCTGGGCGTGCCCCAACTGGAGGTGGATTTTGTCGAGGTATCACCCGACACTCTTTCTGCGTTGGGTTTGATAAGTATAGAAGGAGAGGTCAAAAACCACGAAGGTGATCTGATGACGGATTTTGATGGAGTAGCTAAGATTCTGGCCTTCGACTCGGAGAGAAACAGGGTTCATACCATGCCCGATGAGAAGAAGGTGAGCTTTGATCTGCCGGGACTGGTCATGTTTAAAGGGAGTGCCGAGGTGAAGGATGGAAAGTTTCAAGCCGGTTTTGTGGTGCCCAAGGATATAAGTTATGGCGGCAATACCGGCAGAATCAGCGTGTATGTGGAAGGTCAAGACCAGGACGGGGCAGGGGTGCGGGATTCACTGGTGATCAGGGGCTCGGACACCACGGTGATAGATACGGTGGGACCGGAGATAACGATAAGCTTTAATGACAAGACAACCTTTGATGATGGCGAGACCGTTCTGCCTAACTCGACTATGCGGCTTTCCATCCTCGATGATAACGGGATAAACATAACCGGAGAGGTGGGGCACGGAATCACCCTGACGGTGGACGATGATTTTCAGAACCAGATCGACCTGACCGGTAGCTTTGAGTATGATCTGGGAGATTACCGGCAGGGTTCGCTTTCATACCAGCTGCCCGGTATTTCGGAGGGCGATCATACCCTGAACCTGAAAGCATGGGATAATGCCAACAACTCCTCGGTGATTTCGGCAAATGTGAGGGTAAGCGCCCGGCATGAACTGGAGCTGACCCAGGTGATGAACTACCCCAATCCCTTCTCCGATGAGACCCATTTCTATTATCATCTCTCGCAGGATGCCGATTTTGTTCAGATAAAGATATTTACCCTGGCAGGAAGATTGATCAGGCAAATCCCTTTTGCCTCTTCCCGGACGGGGATCAACTTTTCCTCCACCTGGGACGGAAAGGATCAGGAGGGGGACGAAGTGGCCAATGGCGTCTATATATATAAGATAATCGTGGATGGTACGGTGAACGGGGAACACAAGAGAAAAGAGACCCTGGGCAAGGCGGTGGTGGTGCGGTAGGAGACGATTTTCTATTTTAGAGAAGGATGCTCACGACCGATATGATTTATCTTTCAAGGATTTTTGCCGATTTTAAAGGAGAAACCATGTATTCACCGTTTTGGTAAGAAGCTATAAGGCTAAAGGCCGGATTAAGTCCGACATTTAAGACTCTGTTTGAGAAAAAAGAGACTGAAAGCATCATAAGGAGGTTTCAAGATGAGGAAAGCTGTTTTTGCATGTTTGATCATGATTTTAATCGTATTTTTCGCCAGCTCCATCTGCCGGGGGGACGTGAGCCGGTCCGGGGTTTTGTTCTTGAGGATCGCGGCTGGAGCCAGAGCGGCCGGGATGGGTGAAGCTTTTGTGGCAATCTCTGACGATGCTACCGCCACCCACTGGAACCCGGCCGGACTGGGAGTTTATCCCCTGACCTCTACCTGGTTGGAATATCCGCTGCCTTCACAGTTTGAGCCTAAATCCATAGCCTTGCTGAGAAACGAGGTGCCGGAGCTGAACTACAAGCGATACGATGTATGGGCCATCAGTGACCTGGGTTTGTTTCGGCTGCATAGATCAGAGTGGCTTAACTATGAGAGATATTCCACCTCTTCAGGAGAATCACTGGAAAGCATCTTAAGTAAGTATTCGCAGATGGGAGACGAGCAAAAGATCGAGAGGATGAAGGAAATCACCGCCTCTTTTAACAACCCGGTGAGCAAGGATTCCCTGATAATTTTGGGGGACAGAATCCTGGAGTTGAGCACTCAATCCCAGGGAGAGCTTTCGTCCTCGTGGGAGGAACTTCTATCATCCTGGGATAAGTGTTTGCTGATGCCGGAAAACCTTCTGAGTTTGGTTGAACGGATAAACGATTTTCTAAATGATGGCAGCCTCGCCTCCGAAGAGGAGAATCAAATCTCCTCGTTGCTCTCCGGGGTCATCTTAAGAAAACTCCCAGAGAAAGTTAAAATCCCCTATCGGATCTTGTTCACCGACAGCCTCACCTGTATAGAGTCGGACGGAGAATTGCTCTGGATAGGCAGCAAGGATGGACTTTTTTCCTTTGATAGGAAAAGGTGGGAAAGGTATTCTATCGAAGATGGACTTCCTTCAAACCACATATCAGCCATTCTTCCCCTCTCCAAACGGTATGTTTGGGTGGGAACGGATCAGGGCACGGTGAAATTCGACGGGGTCAAATGGACAGAAGTATCTTTAGGAACCGGATTGATGGATGTACAGGTAATTGACTTCGCCAATCGTGGGGAGAGACAAATCTGGGCTGCCACTAAGACAAAATTGTTCAAGTTCGATGGGGAGGCATGGCAACCTCACGAGAAATATACCATCAGAATCGGTGACAGCCTGGAGAGGGTGATCAGAAGGTTTATGGGAAGTGAAAATGAGCGGACTATTCTACAGGCCAGTGAAAAGATAAAAACTTACAATGCCCTTACGGATACTGCAGT
>CAYOSZ010000018.1:0-12432 GCA_964406715.1 uncultured Ignavibacteria bacterium
CCTCCTTCTGCCAGCTTACCAATAAGCGATTTCACGTTCTCAACATCGCCCGGAACTACCAAGATTATCATGTCCGGTTCACGACGCTTATAGAGTTCGATGAATGAACTTGGCGAGCTTTGAGAGATAGTCCCGAATCCTTCGTTCTTCAGTCGTAACTCAAGCATTTGTTGAAGAGACGAATCATCGACGAAGATCATCACTTGAACAACCTTCTGGATCGTACGTCTGCTTAGTATCTCTCCCCGAATCATCTCGATAAACGCCTCCACCACCTCACCCAGGAGCAGTTTCCCCGTCAAGCCGCGAAGTTTCTCTTCTATAGGATCAAACGTGTCCAGCGAAAGACGGTTTTTCTGTGGGATGCTATTGCAGAACAGGTCGACTATCGTTAGAATATTACCGCCTAGTACATGGATCGGTAGGCGGTCTGTGTGTTTTTTTGGCAAAGTGACGTACATGGAGCGCAGCATCCTCAGCAATTTCGGTGAGTAGTCGAGCGACTTCAAAAGCCTAGTGGTAAGCTGAATCACTGCACCACTGTCTTTGGCTTCGTCAGAGCCATAGTGAAACTTAGCTAGATCGTGAATGTACCCGGCGTGGGTTATCATCAATCGGTCTTCGTCCGGAAGCCCCAGTCTGCGGCAAAGGTCATCTACATACCGTCCAACCTGCCCACTATGATTGAAGGGTAACTTGGCCAAGCAGCATAACAGGGACGTAAATAAATCAAGATCTTTGAGGAGTAAGTCACCGTCGATGGAAGCAGTCTCTCCGGACAAAAGAAGGGAGGAGGCTGTTTTGTAGTTACGTATCACCGCCTTGGGAGAGATTTTCCGGATTCTGCTGACTAAGTCTATATAGTCAACGGAGACGGTATCTTTCAGGAGGATGGTGTGAAATTCTTCGTTTCTTAATAAGTCAATAGCTTCATCGGATGAATGGGTAATGACCACCTTGTAGTTGTCCCCTTCCAGCAGGGACTGCAAGAGAGCTGACTTATGCTCTTCATCGGTAATCAGCAGGACAGCTGATCGGGTTCCATCGGGTCGATCAACCTGGGCTTGGGCGGGTTGTTTGCTGATTTCGGTGGCTGCATCAGATATTCCGCGCAACTGGGCGTCGTGCCATGATATGTCTTGCTCCAGGTAGTACTTGGCAATGGCAGTATTCAGGGGAGTTTCGGCAGCTACGTATAGTCTGATCTCCTGACCACAGATGACGAAGTTGAGTTCCTTGATCAGGTTCTCATCGGTGGGGTCTTCACAGGCGATCTTGAGAATCCTGTGTTGGGAATCATGTTCGAACGGGATCACCTTGCGTGCCAGAGCAACTTCTTTGGGAACCATGCTAACGACCGTCTGGGGTATTTCCAGGTCAGATAGCACTATCCCCTGGCAGGCAAGCTGAATGGAAAGCGCCTTAACCAGTCCAGCTTCGTCGATATATCCCAGGCACAGCAGCTGCGAACCAAATCTTCCGCCATACGCCTTCTGTCGCAACAGCGCCTCTTTAATCTCGGCTTCGGATATCAGCCCCCTATCGACGAGAATCTCGTCGAGCCGCTGCTTGCGCTTCTCATTTGAAACTTCACTTCTCTCGGTTCGTGCCGAGCGAGCATTTTCAACAACTTCCCGGGGACGGTCGCACATGTAATCTTTCTTATTATGATGTACGAAGGTGGTTACTGTCAGGTGTATCGGCAGTCAGCGTAAAGAGTTGATGGACATGCCGCACCTTTGCTGTCTAATCTTTGAGCATGGACGAAGGGTCAGCCCGGCTTGGGAAGGTTGGACAGGATAGAATACGAGAAACACCCGGCGTTCAGGGATTACCCGGAAGAACGAAAAACCCGGTTGAAGTATCAACGCAACATTAGTCCGATCAGGTTCCGCGCAACCACTAATCCCAGACCTCTTCCAAAAATACATAATCAAGACAATATAAATCTCGTATTTCACATTTAAGGTTGACTAAGCAAAAACAATTGGCTAAATTAAGAGTGTTGATCAAGCAATAGAGAGCGAATTTTTTTAAACGATCGTTCAAAGAACGATTTTAAAAGAGAAGAACCGGTGTTTGGGGGAGATTCAGACCTCACAGGGCTATAGCTACGGCTCGTTCCCCAGAAGGTCTTCGGGGATCAGTCTGAACTCCCCCTTTTAAACTTCGCTCGGAATCCTCCCCAAGAAAGGGTCCTTCAAAGGGAGTTATCATGTTGAGGATTGTTCTTGCCGTTGTTTGCAGCCTGGTGATCGGGCTTAACCTTAGCTGTGCACAACACTGTTTTATTAAGTCAGACCCGCCTGGAGCTCGAATTTCAGTGAACGATGACTACCAGGGCGATGCTCCTTGTATGGTGAAATGGCCTTCAAAGGATCGATGTGACGAAATCATAGTGGAAGTTTCAAAAAGCGGTTACGTGTCGCAGAGAAAGAAAGTTCCCCGGGACGTGAAGAGACTCGATTTCATACTACAGCAAATATCTACGGATGACTATCATCTTGCCCCTGGAGACGTCGCCTCCTACGATGAGCTGCCTGTGCTGCTGAAGCAGGTTTTGCCGGAATATCCCCCCCTGGCAAAGGAGACAAAAACCGAAGGTACGGTCTGGGTAGCTGTTTTGATCGACACCACGGGCAAGGTTGTGCAAGCTAAAATCGTTAAAGATTCTGGTGTCAACGTTGGCTTTGAGGAAGCAGCTTTAGAAGCGGCCCGCCAGTGTGAATACAAACCAGCCCTTAAGGACGATAAACTGGTCCCGGTGTGGTCGACTTACCCGGTAAGATTCTCACTCAAATGAACCGTCAAGCGTCGTAGCCGGTGCTCATGCGAAGATGTTTTGACGAGTTGGAACAACACAACCACTACCTGTGGTGGGGCGTGATCGGGAAAAGAACAGAACCCAAGTCAGATACGAGAGAAACATTGTCCTGAGGGTGGAATAGTTTCTTTCGATCCCTTTTGTGGATTTCCAGGTGGTTGGTTAAAATCAGGTAAACATCAGCTGGGCTTGGACACAGTTAAACCATTACCTGCCGAAGTTACTTCATACTTCTGTAGATGTTCTTTGAATCTTTCTTTCCAACCTTGATTTTCGATGTTCCAGGGAGTTTACCTTAACTTGATGTGCTGGGGTATGGTATGAAGTAGGATCGTAGCATAGTTGGGAAATGGCTTGTTCCACGATAAATAGCGCCTTAAGATAGTCCTTCTGTTTGTGCTCATAGTACTTGGCTAACTCTTCGTGGGCAGAAAGAGAGAAAGGAAAGCCCTCTTCGGTTAGACCTTGCCATATTTTTGCAGCTTCCTTTATGCTTCCGCTTCTTTTATGAGCAAAGGCTAAGCTGACGTTTATCTCGGTCTGCCATTGTGGCGATAATTTTCCGGACAGGGCTTGCTCGAAACATCTCACGCTGACGTCATGATTCCCCAGGTTTTGATGAATTCGACCTAAGCTATACAAGTCTATGGGGTTTTCTATCTCCGCTGAGCTGAAATTTTCCAATGCCCGGTCAATCATAACAGACAGCTTCAAAAGGGAGAGGATGTCATAGCTGTTATGGTAGAATACCGGAATTAAAGCTTCGGCCTGTCCCGTTCTTATGTAATCGAAATATATCTGGGGAACCATAAAGCTGGGCACGTCTATCTCCCTCCCCACTCTCAGGACATTCTGCTCTATGTTGCTTAAGCTGCACTCTCCGATACGCCGTTTCCACAGGCGGCGGCTGGGAAATAAAAGGTCTAAATGAAACCACCGGGCAGAATCGAAATCTATCCGGTTAATCGTCCACCTGGTCTCCAAAAGCGGCAGGTCGTAGCATTTCCCGTTGAAGCTCACCAGAAACTTAAAGCTGTTCATCTTTTCAGCTATGGCGGAAAGAATGGCTCTCTCCTGGTGAAAGTCCTGCATGAAATATTGCTCGATTCGGAATTCATCTCCAAAGAGATAACCCAATCCCACTAAGAAAGCATAGGTCCCCACTCCTCCTGCCAAACCGGTGGTTTCGCAGTCAAAGAAAACCGCCTCTTTAAGATCAAAAGTTGTCTGGCAGACTACCTTGGTGCCGGACTTTTTAGGTGAGCAAATCCGGGTTAATGGCTCTCCATTAAGAGCCTCGTAGGATGAAAGTCCAATCTGTCGACGTAGCTCTTCCGGATCGAACTTTTTCTCAACTAAAACGAATTCGCCGAATTTGTTCTGCGAGAGTGTGCCGTTCAAAAGCTCGACTGATCGATCCTTCCCCTTATGAATGGCTGCTTCTCTTCGGGGATTTGAATTGAATCTGGCAATACTTTTTAGTTTATCTTCCAGTTCCATGAGTTCAATCCTGATGAATATCCAGGTCTATAAAACTTAGCTGGTTCATACAGGTCTATTTCGATTCGTTGAGACGAATGACCTTAGCCCAAAAACAAGGTTTGGTCTACTCTGAAGCTGTCCTGCTTTTCACGTCGATTCTTCTTTTCAACTCCTCCACCAAAATATACGCTTCCCGGATTCCTTCTCCCAATTGATCCACCTTATGAGCATCCGAGCCGAAGGCGGCTATTTTCACTCCCATCCTCAGTGCCATATTCAAAATCTCCGTTCCGGGACAAAATTCCTTATGTCCTTTTCGCAAGACCCCGGCGTTTACCTCCATTCCCACTTTATTCTGCACCAAAAGCTCCAAAACCGGCTCCACCAGACCCCGGTGTCCGGTGAGAACTTCTTCTCCGTAATAACCCAGACCGTATTTCTTGTATATGTCCAGGTGTGCCACGACGTCGAATAGTCCGCTTTCGACTGCCATTTTCAGAGTCTTATAGTATTCCGAGATCATCTCCCCGGCACTTTTCCTTTTGAAATATCTCACAGCCTCCTTTGATGCGGAGATGGCGATGTGCTCCAGGCAATGCACCGCACCCAAACGATAGTCCAAGTCGAAGCAAGCCAGCTCTTCCCTCAGCTTCTCCTCTATGTGCAGGGCATAATCCACCTCCAAACCTGCTTTCACCGTCAGCCCGGAGGGTTTGTATTTTTCGCCCGCTCTTTTGACGTCCTCGATATATCTTTTTACGTTCTCCTCAGATAATGGAACTATCTTTCCCTCTATACGCATGAAAGGGTCTTCGTTTTTTCTGAACGGATCCGAATCGTAATGAGTGGTGAAGCAAATCTCCTTCAGACCTAACTTAAGTGCTCTTTCACAGTATTGGTCGATGGTCCCGGTGGCATCCAGAGAATAGTCGGGATGAACGTGCCAATCAGCCTTATTCAATTCGTGACATATCGTGTCTTGGTTCATCTTCAAAGATCACCTTATACAACTCTTAAGCTTTATACTGGAGTGCATCAGCTTGCTGATGCGGTTTTAATAACATCACGTTCTTTAAGATATTTTTTATCCCGAATAGGGGCGGGAATTTATCCCGCCCTCTATTTTGTATTTACAAAAATCCCTGAATCCTCACACTCCACACAAAAAAGGATTATTTCTTCTCTCCTCCCCCACTGTGGATGAAGGCCCATGTCCGGGATAGACTATGCAATCGTCTCCTTTGGACAGCAGCTTGCGTTTGATTGATTCGATGAGCTGATCATACGATCCGCCGGGCAAATCGGTTCTTCCGATGGAGCCACAGAAAAGGCTGTCTCCTACGAAGATCATTTTATCCGTGAAAAGGGAGATTCCCCCGGGAGAATGTCCCGGCGTATGCAAGACCTCCAACTGATACTGGCCGAACTGTATCCGATCGCCTTCCTCTATCGTACCGTCCGCACTACCCGGGGCATTTCCCGTTTCCAACAAAAACGCTTGCGCTCCGCCGCCTGAGGAGAGCATGGCTGCGTCTTCTGCATGAATCAGAACTTTCGCGCCGGTTGTTTCTTTCAACTGAGCCAAAGCACCGGTGTGATCGAAATGTCCATGAGTCAAAATTATGTATTTGACTTGTAGCTCTGCCGTTTGCAGTTGTTCTTCAATCTCTGCGAAATCTCCGCCCGGATCTATAACAACTGCTTCCTTGCTTTTTTCGTCTCCCAGAACGTAACAGTTGGTTTCCAGCGGACCCACGATCAGCGTTTTCAGGATCAAACGTCTGCCCCCTCCATTTTGAGCAGTTTTCTCTTGATGCTCAAACCACACCCATATCCTCCCAGACCTCCATCCTCTCTGATCACCCGATGGCAGGGAATGACAATGGGAATGGGATTGGCTCCGCATGCGGCTCCCACTGCTCTGGCTTTGTCCCCTCCTCCCACCTGTCGGGCTAACCATCCGTAGCTTCTGGTCTGTCCTGCGGGAATCTTGAGCATCGTCTTCCACACTCTCTTTTGAAAAGGGGTACCTCCTGTCAAATCCAGCGTTTCTCGGAATTTTACTTTCTTTCCGGAGAAATACGCTTTCAGGTCTTTTTTCAAGGCTGCAAATTTTCTTTCGTCCTTTTGCAAATCGATGTCTTCCTCTCTGTCTAAGGCTGAGAAAAACCTCTGCCACCTGCTTTTGGGAAAGGTGATAAAATTCAAACCCTTCCCGGTCTGGGTGGCAAGAATCTCACCGATGGGAGATTTGAAAGTGGTATAGTAGAGTTTCATTCCTCCTCCTTTTAAAAGGGCTCGCTACTCGAATGTCGACGCGCGTCTGGGTATCGATACGATCTTAGCCCACGTCAACAGAGCTTCGAAAACTCTTTATGCTTCATGGTATGCCTTAACGTATTTAGCCTGTTCCTTGGCATGGTAAGAGCTTCTCACCAGTGGGCCGGATTCCACGTGTGCGAATCCCATTCCCTCTCCTATAGACTTGAACTCCGCGAATTCATCCGGATGATAGAATTTAGCCACGGGAAGATGATCCTCAGAAGGGCTGAGGTATTGCCCCATGGTCAAAAGATCACAGCCTGCATCATTCAGATCGTTCATCAACTCCATGATCTCATCCCGGCTTTCTCCCAGTCCCAGCATCATGCCCGATTTGGTAACGGTCGTTTTATCGATTCTCTTGGCGTTGCCAAGAAGGTCCAGCGACCTTTGATAGTCCGCTCCTTTTCTCACCACCGGATAGAGTCTCTTGACCGTCTCGGTGTTGTGATTCAATACGTCCGGCTTTGCTTCCAGCACCATCCTCAGGGACTCAAGCGATCCGGCAAAATCCGGAATCAATACCTCCACCTGGCAGTTCGGAATCGATGTTGTGATCTCGTCGACGGTCCGGGCAAATATTAATGCCCCTCCGTCAGGTAGATCGTCACGGGTGACCGATGTGATCACCACATACTCCAATTTCAGTTCTTTTACTGCTTGCGCCACCCTTTTGGGTTCATCCTCATCCACTGGCAGTGGGACGCCTCTTTTCACGTCACAGAATTTACATCCCCTGGTGCAGACGTCACCTAATATCAAAAACGTGGCGGTCCCCTGTTCAAAGCAGTGGCATATGTTGGGGCAATTGGCTTCCTGGCAAACGGTATGCAGGTTGGACTTAGCTAACAGTGATTTTATTCTCCGGTAATTTTCGCCCCAGGAAGTTTTAACCTTCAGCCAGTGAGGACGCTTAACCTGCACGGGTGCCTCCAAAAAGGACTGTTGACTTCCCGATGCCAACAGTTTAGATTAAGATAACGTTTGTGCATTAAAAAGCAAGACCAAATAAACCTGTGAGGTAGCGGAAGGCTTTAGCCTTCCACTCTTTTGAAAAGGAGCAAAAAGTGGCTGAGGACAAAACATATGACCTGATTATTATCGGCGGAGGTCCGGCCGGGCTTACTGCCGGGATTTATGCTGCCAGAGCGAAATTGAATACGGTACTCCTGGAGCGTCTCAACGTGGGAGGTCTGGTGGCGTCAACCGACTGGGTGGAGAATTACCCTGGTTTCCCCGAGGGAATAAGCGGCGCTGAACTGGTCAAAAAAATGGAAGCCCAAGCGGTGAAGTTTGGCATTCAGATCGTTCCGTTTAAGGAGGTAACTTCTGCCGACGTCAAAGCCCAAACCAAAAGCATCAAGGTGGATGAGGAAGAATACAAAGCTAAGGCTGTTATTATCGCCTCCGGCACCGAACCGAAAAAATTGAACATCCCGGGCGAGGAGAAATTCAAAGGACGGGGTGTCTCCTACTGTGCTACTTGCGACGGGGCTTTCTTTCAGGACAAGGATATCGTCATGATCGGCGGGGGAAGCTCCGGCATCCAGGAGGGATTGTTTTTGACCAGATTTGTGAAGAGTATCACCGTGGTCGAGTTTATGCCGCATTTGAATGCAGAGAAAATACTCGAAGAAAGAGCTAGAAAAGAGACTAAATTCAAATTCTTCTTGAATCACATGGCTACTTCCATCAACGGGGAAAATCAGGTGGAGTCGGTCACCATAAAGAATAGAGAAACCAACGAGGATAAGACTATACCGGTTGCCGGTGTATTTGTCTATGTAGGTTGGGATCCCAAAACCGAATTCCTAAAAGATCAGATAGAAATTGACAAGTGGGGCTATGTAGTTGCAGGGGAAGATACCAAAACTTCGGTGCCCGGTGTATTTGCAGTAGGCGATGTGAGACAAAAAGAACTAAGACAGATAACCACAGCTGTGAGCGACGGCACCGTTGCCGCCTTTATGGCTGAGAAATACGTCGACGAGCTCAAGGCGGGCTGACGAGGAATTTAAACGTAGGGGCGTAGCTTTAGCTCCGCCCGTTGTTTTGGGCGAATCTGAAGATTCGCCCCTACATCGTTCCCTCTCCCCTCGGGGGAAAGGGATACAGGGTGAGGGGGTAAACCAACCGTCCGGGATAAACTCGGACGACATAAATCTGCCAGAATCTGAATACACTAACGGGGTAGCTGATACCGCGCGGGAATCTAATTCTCTATCCCTCTCTGCGCAAGGACGCCCTTCTTGAAGGGGTGCTTTATCTCTTTCACTTCGGAGACCAGGTCGGCAAGATCAATCAGCTTTTTGTGGGCACCTCTACCGGTGAGAATCAGGTGTAGGCCAGGGGGCTTTTGTTTGATGAGATCGGTTACTTCTTTGAGGGTAAGGAGTTTTTTGTTTAAAGCGATGTTGATTTCATCGAGAACAATTACATCATAGTTCTTGGAAAGGATTTGCTCTCTGGCAAACTCTAAAGTCTTCTTTGCGGCTTTCACGTGTTCTTCAAAGGGATGGACGTCGCCTTTCATCTTTACATATCCCTTTCCCATGGTCTTAATCTTGATGCCGCAGTCATACTTCTTGACGAATTTCAGTTCGCCGTAACTTTTGTAGCTTTTGATGAATTGGATGATCAGAGTCTTCATTCCATGACCGGCTGCCCGCAGAGCCATGCCTAAGGCAGCGGTGGTCTTGCCTTTACCATCGCCCGTGTAGACGATGACCAGTCCCTTGGTTTTCCTCTTTGCCATTACCGTTAAGAAATGAATTCCTGATTAATACCTAACCTCTGTCCACCTCTCCACCAAGAGGCTGCGTGCAACCTTTAAAAACGTACAGTTGTCATTCTGAGCGAAGTCCCGCATTTTGCGGGACGAAGCGAAGAATCTAATAATTCCCAAAGTTACAAAATCGAGATTCTGATCCCCCGTACGGGGGATCAGAATGATATTACAACACACCCTCCACGTGGAAAGAGGAACTCAAGGATAAGGTACGCTAAAAATCCGGCTTTCTATCTGTTGACTACTGCCTTTACGATGTTCGGATCGACGTTGAACTTCTCTAAGAAGGCGCCCCTCTCTGTCTTCATCTTTTCAACCCAGTTTCTGTAAAGCTCGCTGCGACCGTTTTTCTCGAAGAAGATCTTGGGATTTAAAATTTCCTTGGGCACCTTGCTTAAAAGCTCGGAGTTCTCCGGAGCGTCCACATCCACGATCTCATATCCGAAGTCCGGATCTTTCTTCCACTTTATTCTTCCGGAGAGCATGGCCTCAAGCATGGCGGAGGAGTGACGAATCTTAACCTTCAAGGCCTCTCCCTTCTTCTCATCTCTTTCGTCTCCGCCAATGTAACCGGTATTCATCAACCAGGTTTCTAAACCCGGCAGTTTGGCTGCCAGCTCGCTGAATCTCTTGGCTTGCAGTCCGAATGGTCTGGGGAAGAACGGCTGGGTGAAGGGCGAGCGGGTCTTTCCTCTCTCCTTTCCTGCCGCCGAGGTCTTTGAGGTCTCACCCAACATAAAGTAACCTGCTGCCAGCTCTGGAGTGGACAGACGAACGACTCCGGGAACGGCAGCTTCCGGACCCTCGTCCCTGTTAAGGATGCCCAGTGATCTCATTGGAGGAATGTCATCGAAGCTGGCCGCATCCTCTATCGCCTTCATCGGGATGATGGACCTTCCGTTCTGGGTCCAGACGGTGAAATCCCAACCATCCTTGGGAATGTCGTATTCATCCACCACGTCGTCGATCTTCACCTTCCCGCTTATGAAATCCTCCACGTTCTGAGGGGGAGCGCCGGTCTCGATGAGAATCTCCTTGAGTTGTTTCACGTCCTCCACCGTCAGCTTTATCTTGCTGAAGTCGAAAGTTCCATCGCCGTTGGGGAATACGTTCTCTAGCCAGGCATCCGGATGAGTAGATCCGGCGTAGAGCACTGGTTCTGACTCCTTGGTCATCCCGAAGGTCTTGGCGAAGCAACCGTTTTCGGTAATGGTCAGGGAGCCATCTGGCCACATGACGATCATGTCGTCCTGAATGGGCTGAGCCAGCTCACCCTGCTTGCTGAAGGTGGTGGTGGTCTTACCCGTGCCGGAGAGTCCCATGATTCCCATAGTCATGGATTTACCATCGATGGTCACCTTTTTGGCGCCGGCATGAAGAACCAAACCACCCAATCCGTACACATAATGATTCAACATTCGCAGCGCGCCCTTCTTGGTTTCGCCAAAGTAGTCGGAGCCGATGACGTGAGTGATCCAGTTGTCTAAATCCACCAGCATGGCCAGCCTTCCCGGCATATCCTCAAGTGGTAGTCCTGCGGTAAACACCAGCCGGAATTTCGGCTTAAAGGGTTGCTTCAGTTGTTCTTTGGTTTCAATGTCCGAACGAGGGAAAGACAAAACCTGCTGCATTCCCGCCAGATTGGCTGCCTCCGGAGTATAAAACCACTGGATGGGGACCGCTCCCTTTCCAAACCCGTAGTATCCATCTATCTCGATGAGTGTTCCTTGCTTTTCGATGAAGGCTTTCTGCCTCTCCATCAGTTCCCTGGCTTTATCTGGATCGATGATGGGACCGGAGAAGTTATTCTTCTCCGATTCGGGTGCCACGCAGTAGGTCAGTTTGGCCATCCTGGCTTTGAGCCGCGTGATCTTATCGATGTTTCCGTAGGCGGTCTTGATTATGGAGGGGGCATGCTTGAGTGTCAACTCCCGCAGTTCCTTCTGGCTGGGATCAACTATGTAATTGACATTATAGGGCTTTTCCTGAAGATTAACCCTTTCCATGGTTGACATACTAAACTCCTTTTTTTATAGTGTCTTTCATTCTCATACCAGAACTGGCGAATTTTTCTAACTGAACTCTCTTCTTTGTTTCTCCTCAGTCAGGAGGTGCGGGAGGTATTATGCCTGAGTCCATCAGAAGCTTGGCCTGATCCCTGGCTCGCTTTATGGTCTTGGATGCCTTTTCGAAAAGTTGCTCTTTGGAAAGATTGATTTTGGCAACTCCCTGTTCAATCGCCTTAAGCCCGACCGCCACAGCTTCTCTGGGGTATACCTCCCATTCGTCCATGGTGGGAATTAAGTGGTCTTCTTGCAGTCCCTTGTCCTCGGCCGTCTTGGCCAACTCTAATGCGGCGGCGATGCACATCTCATCCGTTATGGTGGTGGCCCTCACGTCCAGAACCCCGCGGAAGATTCCCGGAAAGCCCAACGAGTTGTTCACCTGGTTGGGAAAATCGGATCTGCCGGTGGCAACGATTCTGGCTCCCGCCTCCTTGGCGTCCCAGGGCCAGATCTCCGGAATGGGATTGGCGCAGGCAAAAATGATGGCATCCTTTTTCATGGAGGCCACCCATTCCTTCTTGATGACATCCGGTCCCGGAGCCGAGTAGGCTATGCAGACGTCGGTATCCTTCATGGTCTCGGGAATTTCTCCCCTTCTACCCTCTTCATTGGTAATCCGGCAGAAGTTGTATCGGGGGTCTCCCCTCTTGTACTTGGTTCTTTCCGGATAGAGTATGCCGTCTATGTCACACATGATCACGTTAGCCGGATTGACCCCGGCGGCGATCATCACACGAAGGCAAGCCACACTGGCGGCGCCAGCTCCGATCATGGATACCTTTATCTGGTCCATCTTCTTACCCACGATCTTCAAGGCATTGATCAATCCCGCTACGGTAACACATGCAGTCCCTTGTTGGTCATCGTGCCACACCGGAATTCTGGCCTCGTGCCGCAGGGTATCCAGGATGTAAAAACACTTTGGTTGTGCAATATCCTCTAAGTTGATC
>CAYOSZ010000019.1:0-12415 GCA_964406715.1 uncultured Ignavibacteria bacterium
CGGGGGAAGAGGTTTTAGACTTTACGGTGGGCATCTCCGGGGAGATCTTTCCCTATCATATAGGAATATTTGCTACCACCGGCATGGGAAAGAGCAATCTGATGAAGGTTCTGGCCGGTTGTGTCATGGAATCCGGCAAATATGGCATGTTGATCTTGGACCCTCATGGAGAATATTACGATGGCGGGGGAGACCCAACCCATAAGGGCCTGGTGGATCATCCGGCGGCTGAGAAGCGGCTAAGAGTTTACAGCTCTCGCGACCTGAAAGGCCCGCACAACAAGCTGAAGATCAGTCCGCGGGAGATAGACATAAAGGACTTCCGGCACATATACGATTTCACCCAGCCCCAGGTGGAGATGCTTTATGCAGCCAGATACCTGTTTGGTGAAAACTGGATAGAGGAGATTGCTCACATCAAGATGGAGGATTTGCTGATCAAATTCTCCGGAGGCAGGGGGTTTTTTGAATCTACCGCTGCTGTGATTCAGAGAAGGGTGGAACAAATTCTCAGGCTCCCGTTCATACATAAAGACCCCCAATTATCCATTACCAAAAACGTGATAAACGATCTGGATTCGGGCAAGCTGGTTCTGGTGGACACCTCCAACATGTCGGAACAGGAGGAGCTTTTGGTATCGGCGGTTTTGGCACGAGCGGTATTCTATCATCACAACAAGGCATATCAGGATCCGGCTAGATTTAAATCGCTTTTGCCCACCATCATAGTAATGGAGGAGGCGCAGAGGGTGCTTTCCCAAAGGGGAAGATCAGACATAAACATCTTCGCTCAGATATCCAGAGAAGGTCGTAAATTTAAAACCGGACTGTGTGCCATCACCCAGCAACCCAAACTGATCGACGAGGAGCTTCTTTCACAATTCAACACCCTGTTCATTTTGGGGCTGGCGGATGAGAGAGATAGAAACATAGTCAAATCCTCAGCCAAGCAGGATATATCCGATCTGGACACGGAGATTCAGATGCTGGAAGCAGGAGAGGCTTTGATTACCTCGCCCCAGTCTCCCTTTGCCATTCCGGGTAAGATTCATCTATATGAGGAGTGGTTGAGAAGCAGAAACAGAGAAAAAAAGGCTTTTGAAAAAGCAGAGATAGATCGGGAGTTTTTCTGATGAATGGATAGAGATGGAGTGCACCAGCTTGCTGGTGCGGTTTTAAGAAAAATTCATCTGACGGCAATATAATTTCTTCCGATTGTAAAAACCGCGAAAGCCCCGCCAAGCGGGATCTCCGCTTCGCTCCGACAAGCTTTCGCACTCCAAAGTCACTTTTTCAACAAATCCTTCAGCCTGCGCTGAGGTGGACGATTGGCACCTGGCGTTTGGTGAAGATGTGAGACCAGAACCTAACTTAAGTTAGGCTCTGGTTAAATAAATTAAATACTGATTAATAAGTTAGGTTGTGGTTCACCACATTGTAAGCAGCAGTTGATTCCCAATGCGATTCGTTCATATATCGGACAGCCACCTGGGGGCAAGCGGATTCTCACGGAGATTGTCCCCTTCAGGGTATAATCAAAGGGAAGAGGACATCTGCCGTTCGTTTGAATCTGCCATCGACCAGATAATCCAGCTTAAACCGGATTTCGTTCTTCACGCCGGTGATCTGTTTCACACGGTGAGACCCACCAATCGCATCATCAATTTCGCCGTACGGCAGATACTGCGGGTGGTCAATCTGCAGATTCCCATGGTGATCATTTCGGGCAATCATGACACTCCCAAGCAGAGGGCGGTGGGTTCGGTATTCTCGTTTTTCGAGGTCTTATCCCCCCATCTTCATCTGGTGTACCGTAATCAGTACGAATTGATAAGATTGGGTAAGGTTGCCATCCACGCTATTCCTCATTGTCTCAATCAGGAGGATTTTTCAAAAGAAGCTGCCAGGGTGAGGATTATCAGCGGACAGAACGTAACCTTCAATCTTCTGATGCTGCACGGTGTGGTGGCGGGAATCCGGGAGTTCTCTATGGGCGAGCTGAGCGAACAGGAGATTCCCACATCCTATCTGAATAAGGGTTTCAATTACGTAGCTTTAGGACACTATCATCGCTTCTGCCAGGTGGAATCAGGCGGGTATTATGCCGGATCAACCGAGAGATTGTCACTGTCGGAGCTGGGACAGGAAAAAGGATTTGTGGAGGTCAACCCGGAGACCAAAGAGGTGAAGTTCCATCCGGTTCCCACCAGAGATATGATCGAGCTTTTTCCCATCGAAGCCAAGGAGCTAAATCAGGAGCAGGTCATTCAGGAGATTGAAAGAAGGATTGAGACTGAAGAAGTTGGTGAGAAAATAGTGCGACTGAAGGTGAGGAACATTCAGGAGCATATATACAATTCCTTAGACTTTCACCGGATCGGTGAACTGAAGTCCAAAGTCTTCCATTTTGATTTGAAATTCGAGAGGGAAGAAAAAGAGGAAACCAGTCAGGTTGCCGGAACCTCCATAGGCAAGTTAAACTTAGAGTTTAAAGAGTTCCTAAAACGGGTGCCGGTGGAAAATCTACAGAAAGACAGATTGCTGGAATTAGGCTTGAGGTATCTGTCGGTCAAGCCGGCGGGTGACGAAGAAGCACAGGCAGCGATGGATGACCAGTAAACTTTTGATAAATCATCGGATTTGGATTTTTTGCAAATGTACCTTAGAAGAATACAGTTAGCAAACTACAGAAGATTTAAAGAGACGGAGCTTGAGTTCCCGGACGGAATTGTGGGGATCATCGGGAACAACGGTGCGGGCAAATCCACCCTGATGGAGGCTGTAGCCTGGGCGCTGTTCGGCACGGATGCCTCCCGCACCAGCAAGGATCAAATCAAGTCCGGATTCGCCCACAAGGGAGAGGTGTGTCGGGTGATTCTGGATTTCGAGATGGATGGAGATAATTTTCAGGTGGTGCGGGAGCTCAAGGGAGCGTCGAATACCATGGATGCATCGGTCATCGTAAACAAGAAGGTATCAGCCCGAGGGACTACCTCGGTTAATGAGTTAATCCAAAATACCCTGGACATGGATTACCGGGCTTTTATGACCTCGTTTTACGCCAAACAAAGGGAGCTGAATGCCCTCACCGATTTTCAGCCGCACAAGAGAAAAGAACTTCTGGCGCGGATGCTGGGAATAGAGACGGTGGATGAAGCCTTGAAAAGTCTGAGGTCAGACAAGAGGGAGCTGGAGTTGAGGCTCGATATGAATCGAACACATCTGAAGGACAAGGAGGAACTGCAAGCCAAAAAGAAGGAGAGATCGGAACGATTGTCCGGGTTGAAGGAGGAATCCCGGGTGGTGGAAGAGAGATTTAAGACCGAGGCATCCGGGGTTGCGGAGATGGGGAAATCCTGGGAAAGACTAAAGTCCAAATACAAAGAGCACGTTCATCTGGGGCAGAAAATAAGCGTGACCCAAACCGAGAGACAAAGCATAACATCGCAGTTGAAAGCATTTGAAGAAGAGAGAAAAAATCTGGATACTCTCGGTTCCGAGAAGAGCAAGCTGGAGAAGTTGCTTTCTCCCTATGAGCAGATCAAAAAGAAGTTGTCCTTCATGGAAGAACAGAGGGTGAAAGCCGAAAGACTGAAGATGACACAGAGTCAAATCAAGGAGATAGAAACGGCCATAGCTTCCGACCAAAAAAGGCTGGCTCAGGTAGACGAGGAGCTTGATCCTAAGGAGAAAATTGAAAAGGAACTGAAGCAGATCAAAGAGAACTTGGATTCTGTTGAGAAGAATTTAGAGGGGGAAAGGAATCTTTACATGAAGACAGAATCCTCCTTCAGATCGACTCAGGATGAAAAGAAAAAGTTAGAGTCGCAGTTGGAGAACGTGGAAAGGCTCGGTCCCAACTCGGTGTGCGATCGCTGTCTGAGACCCATGGGATCGGATTATCACAAGATCAGACAACATCTCTTAAATGAACAAAACCAGTTGGAGAAAAAACTCCGGGCTATAGAAAAGGAAAAAGGGGAAATAAAAGGTAGAGGGCAGGAGCTGAAGAAATCGAAGCAGGAAACAGAGTCACGAAAGGAGAGATTACAGAAATCTAAGGAGAGATTCTCCCGATTGGAAGGGGAAAGGCAGAATCTGCAAAGCAGCCTAAAAGAGAGGGAGAATAAGCTATCCTCCCTAAAGGAGACCTTGAAACTCCTGGGTGATGTGGATTATGACCCGGCTTCTCACAATAAAATCAAGGAGGAACTGGAACAGCTGGAAAAATCCAGACAGCAGTATGCCGAGCTTACTTCCCAGCTTAAGAGATTGCCCACACTGGAGAGGAACATAAACCAGTTGAGGGAGAAGGTGCAGAAATTGGAAAAAGAAGGGGAAAAGCTGAAGGAGGAGATATCCGCCGTTGGATTTTCCGAAGAGGAATACAAGAGTGTTGAGATAAAATTAGAGGAGAAGGGGAAGGACGTCCACTCTTTGGAGTTGAAGCTAAAAGACGTAACTCACCAAAAGGAGATGACGGAAAGAGAGATCGATCAGATCGAGGTGGAGATCAAAAATGCCAGGCAGTTGGAGAAGGATATAAAGGTATGGGAGGAGGAGCGGAGGTATTTGGAGAAATTAGACCTGTTGTTTTCGGATTTCAGGATTTCCCTGATCGGACGGATCAGACCCACGCTCTCCCGCTATGCCAAGGCTCTTTTTTTGGACCTGTGCGAGAACAGGTATGAGGATTTCGAACTGGACGAGGATTACGAGATATTCATCTATGACCAGGGAGAGAAATATCCCATAAACCGCTTCTCCGGCGGTGAAACCGACCTGGCCAATTTGTGCCTACGAATAGCCATTTCCATTCTGATCTCCGAGTCCAGCCAGGTGGGGTTCTCCTTTATCATTCTGGATGAGATCTTCGGCAGCCAGGATGTTTTGCGAAAGGAGAATATCTTAAACGCCTTAGCCCGGCTGAAAAACAGATTCAGGCAGATCTTCTTAATCACCCATATAGATGACATCAAAGATTCGGTGGAAAACTTAGTCTACGTCACCGAGAACGAGGACGGCACCAGCGATTTGCTTCTGCAGTAAGTGAGATTACTTATACCAGAGGAAGATAACGACATCTGCTCCCTCCTGATGATTAGTGCAAGCACGCTGAAGCGCGAAGAGTAGTAGGCTAAGCCAAAAAATCCAGAAAGAGAATTTAACATGGGGAAAAGTCTTGTAAAATCGCGATGTATATTATACCTCCTTTTCGTCCTGGCTGTAGCCCTGTTGATATTCATCCTCTATCCTTCAGCAACACAAATAAGGGTGACGGAGGTGGTGGATGGAGATACCATACTACTGAGGAGCGGAGAAGCGGTTCGATACATCGGGATAGATACACCGGAGGAAGATGCTCCTTTTTTCCGGGAAGCTTCGAGAGCGAATGAGGAGATATTAAAGGAGGGAAGAATTTCACTGGAATATGACAGGGATAGAAAGGACAGATACGGAAGGATTTTGGCTTACGTGTGGGTCGATACCCTGCTGGTGAACGCAGAGTTGATCAAAAGGGGATTAGCTTCGGTATATATGTTTTCGCCCAACCTGAGATACCGGGACCTCTTCGTCTCTTTGCAGAAAGAAGCCCGAAAGAAAAAGCTGGGCATCTGGTCTGTTCCTGTTTCCCCGGAAGAGTACTATGTTGCCTCCAGAAGATCCCAAAGGTTCGTGTTTCACCGGCCGGATTGTGAGTCGGCAAAGAAGATAAAAAACGATAATCTCATCAGGTTCGACACCAGAGACGAAGCTTTGGATTCGGGCTACAGTCCATGCCGCACGTGTAAGCCATGAACTTATGTGGTTACCTCATTCCCTTAGGCATGAATTATATGATTTGTAACTCTGGATCCCCTCTTCGTGAAGTGGAGAGTCAAGCATAGATTAAGATTCTACGGGTTGTATCGAAATTCGTCTGACAGCCCGCTTGTGTACTTGCCCATTTTTCATACATTCTTTCCTTCCCAAAAAATAAAGTTTCAACTTGTGTCGATTGTTCCGATAGATTAATGTGATGTTATCTTCGGGAGCGGAATCCTATTGACTACAAGGAGGGGGCTGTGCCATCAATTTTAGTGATTGAAGACAAAGACAGCATGAGAGAGATGCTTTCCAAAACTCTGGAGGCAGAAGGATATGAGGTGGAAACCGTCAGAGCCGGAGAGGAGGGTGTGGAGAGAGCTAAGGGTAAGAAATATGACGTGGTGCTGGCGGATTTAAAGCTGCCCAAGATGGATGGAATTGAGGTGTTGTCCACGTTGAAGGAGTTGGATAACGATGTGGCGGTCATCCTGATGACCGCGTACGGCACCGTGGAGAAGGCGGTGGAAGCCATGAAGGAGGGAGCTTTCGACTTTCTCACCAAGCCCTTCGATACCGATCACTTAAGCGTTCTGATCAAAAGAGCCATGGAGAACCGCAGGCTGGTGGCGGAGAACGTTCTTTTGAGAGAAGAGCTGGGGCACAATTTGGGATATGCCGAGATCATCGGAAAATGTGAGAAGATGCAAGAGGTATCCAGGCTCATTCAAAAGGTTTCTCCCTCGGATACCTCGGTGCTTTTGTTGGGTGAATCCGGCACGGGGAAGGAGCTTTTCGCTCGTGCCATACACAGCTTGAGCGCAAGAAAAAAAAGCCCCTATGTAGCCATCAACTGTGCGGCCATCCCCAGAGAGCTTCTGGAGAATGAGCTTTTCGGATCGGAGAGGGGGGCGTATACCGGAGCGGTGGCTCGCAAGATGGGCAAATTCGAGATAGCCCAGGAGGGAACCATTTTCTTAGATGAGGTGGGGGATTTGGACATTGCGCTGCAGGCGAAACTTCTTCGGGTTCTCCAGGATAAAACCTTCGAGCGGTTGGGAGGAACCAAGACCATAACGGTGGATGTGAGAGTGATTGCCGCCTCCAATGCCGACTTGTCCAAGGCAACGGACAAAAGGCAATTCAGGGAGGATCTGTTCTACAGATTGTCCGTCTTTCCCATAACCATTCCCCCCTTAAGAGAGAGAAGGGACGACATACCGGAGTTAGCCGACTATTTCGTGAACAAATATTGCACCGAGATGAAGAAGACCAAGAAGCGGATTTCCAGGGAAGCGTTGGGACTTTTGGATAAATACCACTGGCCCGGGAACGTCAGGGAATTGGAAAACACCATAGAGAGAGCGATAATTCTCTGTGAAGGGAAAAAGATACTTCCCGAACACCTGGCCATAAGAATTCCCTCCACCACCGAGATAAGACTTCGTGAGGGGGCGGGTTTAAAAGAGGTGGGACAGTATGCCCAGGCAGAGGCTGAACGAGCTTTGATAATCCGGATACTCAATCAGGTTCGAGGAAACAAAAGAAAAGCCTCGCAGGTGTTGAAGATCGATTATACCACCCTATTCGAGAAGATCAAAAAATATAAAATTGAAGTTTAGATAAATACAGGCGGGCAGGATTACGACCGGTCTCAAAACGATAATTTTCCTCGTAGATCCTTCCCAGAGGTTGGTACCGCATTACTTACCCTGGTGAAATCCATTTGGTCGAACCGTCCGACTCGCTCTCTGCTTATAATGCTCGGATTCATCCAGATAATGAGAAGTCAAATCTCAATGCAGACTGCTGTTCTGAAATGTCTGTCATTCGCAGAGAAGACGCTCTGATCAAAATCATGTTACCCCACCAGGATGGTCATTGTTTGGTAAAACGATCCTTCGATTTAATGTTAGAACAGGGAGCCGGGCCGTAATGATACAGAAATCTGTACAGCTCGCCTAAGTCGCGCTGGTCTATTTCGTCGTCACAGTTGACGTCACCTATGTGGAAGGGATCAGGTGAGGGGGTATTGCCGGAGAGGAAACCGACCAGATAATTTATGTCTCCGTAATCGATAATTCCATCTCTGTTCAGATCCCCGCAGGCTAAATCCGGATAGGTGTACTCCAGGGCTCCCATGTCGACACACGAACCTCCATTTAAGGGGACCGGATGGCTTGGGTTGCCGGAGTTTATGCAGGGTGAATCGAAGCAGAGATGAAAGTTTCCGTGGGGAGGATTACCAAAACAAGGATCTTCAGAGATATTACCGTCATTGGCGATGAGGTCTTCTGCCAATCCATAATAGTTAAGAGTGTCGTTGCCGCGGACATTGCCCCAGATGTCATTATTTGCCAGGTAGGCGACCCCCTGGAGTGTGAACAGACCGTAACCCTCATTGTGGGTGATGATGTTGTTCTCAAAAGACCAAAAACCGCCGAAATATCTGATGGCATCTCCCTGGTTATGGCTAATGGTGTTGTTTAGCACCCGGAAGCTACCGGTCTTGCTACCGTCGTACAGAACGACTGCGGCATAACCGGAATCGGCACAGATCACGTTGCGGATTATACCGACTGAACCCGACTCCAAAAGATGAATGGCTGATCCCCCGCCACTGGAGTAATTCCCGCTGATTAGGTTGTGTTGAATGTCCGGGTTGGACCTATAGCAATATATGCCCGCCCCGTGACCGTCGTAGTTGCAATTTTTGGTTATTTGATTACGCAGAATGCGGGGTTTCGAGTCGTAGCAGTATATGCCCGCTCCATAACCGGAATGATTTTCATTTCCGGTCACGATATTATCGCAGACGTTCAGGCTGGAGTTGTAACAGCATATTCCTCCCCCGCAGGAGCCGTTGGCTCCCCTGCCGTTCTGAATGGTGAAGCCGCACAGCGTAATCTCCTCACTTCGAGCAATTGTCACCACCCAACCCAAATTTTGCCCTTGGATGATTGTGGATCTTACAGTAGACTCATCCCGGTCATATATGAAGTGACTGACGACCGTGATGCAATCCTTATCGTCCAGCTTAACGTTCTCCCGGTATAATCCTCTCCCTACCAGCACGGTATCCCCGGTTTGAGCACAATCTATCGCCCTCTGGATGGTTCGGAAGGGTGAACCCCATCCTCCGTCACCTGATTGGTCGCTTCCGTCTTTGGAGACGTGCCAGACCGGACCCTGATATGACGACCTCTGACGGATGGCCACGACCATTCTCTTCTCGTGGGTAATGAGATCACCCGCAGAAGTCTTTCCTCTGGCAACGATGGTTATCTCGGGACAAATCTGAGGAAGAAAACCGGCGGGAAAGGAGACCAGTAAAGTTGAACTCCCCGGAAGCTTCTCGATTTGCTCCGGATACAGACGCAGAGTAAGCCCGGAGGAGAAGTTAGAAAAGCCGAGAAGAACCGGACCCTCAAATTCCCCCGAAGGGGTAAGGATCAACTTGAAGTTTTGATAATTCCCTCTGCTTTCCGATTCCTCTGTGTTGTTGCCCCAGGTCGAGTATCTGGCCAAAATCTCCGGAATGGCGGTTATGGTGAAATCTGGTTTAACCGCCGTCACGAATGCGGAGCTTGCTGCACCTGACGAGCCTTTGGCATAGACGCGTGCGGTGAAATCCTCACCTAAATCGCCTTCGGAGTTTACGATCATATTTTTTTCGGAGAAATCTGTTTCGTCAAAAAACAGAGCGCTCTCTTCATTTGTGGTACCATCTGGTGTGGGATGTGACTGAGCCAAATCAGACAGCAATCTGTCCCGCACGGTCATCTGCTTGGATGAGATTTCTCCCCGGTAAACGGACAGCATCAGAAACACAAGAATGCACGCCAAACCCAAAGCCACCATTTTCCCCCTGCTGTAAATCCTCGCCACTTTTTCCCGGGTGAGGCTGGCCTTCCGAACCGAAAGGTCGGTTAGCTTGCTTTTGATATTTTGCTTGATGTTGTCCGTTATCCGCTCTGCCTCCTGGGCGCTTCGGCATTTCATGGTGAGGTCCATCTGATTCAACGCATGCGTTCCCAAGCCATCCGCGCCGAAATCGACCTGGGGCGCACCAAATATTTTCATCTTTTTTACTTCATCCGGACTGAAGCCCAAAGTCTCAAAGGAGATAAAATATTCTCCATTACTCATCTGTCTTCTGATTTTTAACCGCATATCCGCCTCCAATCAAATCATAGTTTTCATATAATCACGAGGTTCAGTTCCTTTTCATTATGTTTAAATATTTTCATACCAGTCCCTGATTAATTATCAAGATTCCAATCTAGAAGTAATAGTTTAGGTATTGCTACTATATCAAAGGGATACAGTGTGATCGCATGGCAGCGGTTCAATGCGAGACTGATGGCTATACCAGATCACAGCTCTTTAAAGATAGATTTTCCGCAAGGCTCCCTTAGTGCAGATCTCCCCAAAAACAGTGACACCGAAGACCGAGGAGATCATATATCTTAAATGATTTCCTTCCCGTTTTAAGAAAGATACGAAATTGAATCATCAATGATAAATCCACGTCGGTTTAATACCAGTGGTAGACAATTTATTTCACATTTTGTCGTTTGTCAAGGTATTTTTGGAATCACCAAGGAAGGTTTTTTCCATTTGCCGGCAGCTATCAGGCTGACGAAAGGGGGAATTACAGATGAGAGAAGGTAGAAGATCAGAACTGTCGTAGAAGAACCTGCCGTTAGGTTTACAGTTCAAGGATAGAGCATCAGAAGAAACGCACATCAGAGAATAGATGATATCTATTCCGGGATGGAATACGATTCATCAAAATCCAATTAAAGCAAGATGCCAGTTAACTTCAAGCACCAGCAACAATGAATAAGTTGGGCTGAGTTCGCATCAATGCGAACAAGGTTCCGTTCCGCCCTGAAACAGGTAATTAATCAAATAGATCACATCTCCGACCCCAACCTCATCGTCGCAATTTACGTCACCTAAGAACAAAGGAGATGGGGCAGGTCCGCCCCGGTAAAGATAGTTTACCAGATAAACCACATCCGAGATGTTGATTCGCTCATCACCGGTCATATCTCCGGTGATATAAAAGGTATATTGGATGGCAGCCAAAATATCAGGAATGCCCCAGCCGTAGTCGTTATCGGGAGCCGAAGCGTAATCACCGCTCATCATCATGGCTTCCCTTACCTGTACGGGCGTCCAGCGGGGATGGGCTGAGAGAATCACTGCCGCCGCTCCCCCGATGAGCGGAGTGGAAAGCGAGGTTCCACTGGCGGTGGTGTAGCTGCTTGGATCATAAGGGTCGGCGCAACTGGTGGAGACTCCCCTGGCGCATACCTCCGGTTTTATCCTTCCATCATAGGAGGGTCCGCGGGAGCTGAAGTATGCGATAACTCCGGTTGAATTAACCGCTCCGCAGGCGATGATGGTGTCGGCATCCGCCGGGGCATTCAGGGTTCCACTTCCGGGTCCCGAATTGGCCATGGCATTACAAACCACGATGCCCCTTTGGGCGGCAATGTCCGCAGCGACGGTGGTGACTGCGGTATTTCCGTCCAGATCGGAGTAAGTATACCAATCCATATATGCCAACGAGCTGGAGATAACGTCTGCGCCGATGCTGTCCGCCCACTCCATTCCAGCCACCCAGTTATCCTCCTCAATCGGCTGCTCCATGGAGGTGTCCTCCGTCTTTGCCAGTATGAAATATGCTCCATAGGCCGGGCCATAAAGATTTCCGGATGAGGCTCCGCCGAGAGCGGACCAGGTGCAGGTACCATGATTATGTTGTCCCGAGGGGTCCCCGGTTTCATTCTGGGTATTTCCGTCGTTGTTGATAAAATCCCACTCAGCCAAAATCCTGCCCTCTGAGTAAGCCAGTTGAAAAGCCTGGTGATCTTTCCGGAAACCTGTGTCCATCATGCAGACTAACACGCCCTGTCCATAATATCCCAGATTGTGAACCGCAGGTATGTTTATCTGCTGAAGCTGGGCATAAGAGGCACCGTAATTTAAATCAAACAATCCTTTTCCCTGAAGGGGATTCTGGGGAGGAATTTTTATTTCGATAGGCTTTCTCTTTCCACTTGAAACCGGTTTTATGGACCGGACGAAGTCAAGCTCAGAAATTCGGTTTAGCTCTTCTGCCGGAATCTCAAAGCTGGCGGCATTGAGCCACCGGCTTCTGTGTCTTAGCCTGGCTTTAAAGCCGGATATCCGGTCAATATAGGTTTGATTCACCGGAAGATCACTGAAGTCGACCAAAGCCGGCTTCATGGTTTTGGATCTGCGCCAGGCAGCTTTTGAGGTTAACGCATTTTCCGCACGACTGACTGCCGACTGATAAGTTTGCAGGTCCCTAAACCCCTTGTCCGTGAAGAAGACCCATACCTTTATCTTCTCTCCCGGCTCCATTTTCGCCAGATGTTGTTCGAGCTTCAGCGTGATGACCGGTTCTTCTTTGGGAAAATACAATCTGGGCTGCTGGTTAAGCTGACCGGTTGTTCGAGCGCTCATCGCCCCAACCAGGCAGAGAACGGCAAAGAATAAAGCAAACCCTCGAAAGCGATAGGAAGTCAACATAATTAACACTCCTTGTGTTTATAGGTGTCGACAAAACAGCCGG
>CAYOSZ010000020.1:0-1510 GCA_964406715.1 uncultured Ignavibacteria bacterium
AACCAATCCCAAGGTGGCGGAACATGTGCTGTCTGAAATTGTAATAGAGATGGAGGAACGATACAAAAGACTGGCAAAGTGCGGGGTGAGAAACATCGAGGATTTCAACCGAAAACAAAAGGAAGGAAACATCCTGCCCTATATCGTCATCATCGTGGACGAGCTGGCAGATCTGATGATGTCCTCAGCCAACCGGGTGGAGGGTCTGATAACCAGATTGGCTCAGATGGCGCGGGCGGTGGGGATTCATCTGATTTTAGCTACCCAGCGACCCTCGGTGGACGTTATCACCGGCTTGATCAAAGCCAACTTCTCCGCCAGAATTGCCTTTCAGGTGGCCTCCAAGATAGATTCCCGCACCATTCTGGACAGGAACGGGGCGGAGAAACTTTTAGGCTCTGGAGACATGCTTTTCATCGAGACCGGCCATCCCGAACCCAGAAGACTGCATGGAGCTTTCATCTCCAGCGAGGAGACCGCCGGTATCGTAGACTTCATAAAGGGACAGGATTATTCCGTGGAACCCACTGAGATGCTCTCCACCCAGCCCGAGGAGATCATCCTGCAGGAGGGGGGGGAAAAGGATAATGACCTTTTCCGCAAGGCGGCGGAACTGGTGATCAGGCATAAGCAGGGATCCGTCTCGCTTCTGCAGAGAAGATTGGCCATAGGTTATCAACGAGCCGCCCGGCTGATAGATCAACTGGAGGAGGAAGGGGTGGTGGGACCCTATGACGGAAGCAAGGCCAGGGAGGTGTTGGTGGATACCATGTATCTGGAAAGCGATAAATGGGAAAAGAGGAAGAATCGGGAGAGGGAATAAATGAAGAAGTTAAGATTGAGCTATGCCTTGTTTGTGCTTGTATTCCTCCTTGTCGCCTGCAGCCGGAATGCAGCAGCCGTTGGCTCGAACCAGCTGGCACAGCAGGTGGAGGAGAAATATCGCTCGCTTAAGAGTCTTTTTATGGATTTCGTCAGGATCACCCGCTCGGAGATTTTTGAAACCGAAAGCCAGATCAAAGGCAAAATGCTTCTGAAGAATCCGGATAAGTATAAGATACAAACCAAAGACGAAACCATCGTGTGTGACGGTAAATACGTCTGGACTTATTCGGTGGAAAACCAGCAGGTTATCAAAAACTTAGCTGATCGATCCGAAAATTTGTTTAAGCCCCATCAGTATCTATCCGATTTTCGATCGGAGTACCTCCCCCGACTGGAGGGGGAGGAAAAGATTGACCGCACCAGGTGTTTTAAGCTGGTACTATCTCCAAAGAAAGAGGATGTTATCATAAAAAAGATGACTATCTGGGTGGATGAGAAAAAGCTTTGGGTTAGGAAATTAGAATACACAGATTCCAATGACAACCAGGTTACCCTGATTTTTCCGCACATACAGACCGACCGCGAAATCAAAGACACGGAGTTCGTCTTCCATACCCCACCCGGCGTGGAGGAAGTGGATCTCAGTGAGTAGGGCCAAATTCAAAGTGAGAGGATGGGGGGTGGG
>CAYOSZ010000020.1:1520-12323 GCA_964406715.1 uncultured Ignavibacteria bacterium
AGAATACCCTACACAAGGAACTCAACTGTTCGTTTACCGGAACTTTAACCTATGAGCAGAACCGTTTGGATTGAAACTCTGGGCTGTCCTAAAAACGAGGTGGATGGGGAGAGGATGGAAGTCCTTCTCTTAAAGGGAGGATACCAGATCACCCAAGATAAAAACCAGGCGGATATCCTTATCCTGAACACCTGCGGGTTCATCCAGCCAGCCAAAGAGGAATCGATAGAGGAGCTGTTTGGTTTAATCGCCTTGAAAAACCAGAATGGAAGGAAAAAGATCATCCTCTGCGGGTGTTTAGCCCAGCGTTATCCCGAGGAATTATGGAATGAATTGCCGGAGGTGGACGGCTTTTTGGGGATAGGCGACATCGACAAGGTAAGTGTGGTTTGCTCCTCCGTTTTGCGTGGAAAAAGAACTTTCCGGGTCGGTCCGCCAGAAAGAAACAATAGTTGGGGGAAGATGAAAAGAGCCGCCCGGAGGCGCCCCTACGCTTACATAAAGATTGCAGACGGCTGTGATAATTTCTGCAGCTATTGCGCCATCCCCATGATAAGGGGAAAGTACAGAAGCAAGAGGCTCGAAGACATCGTGGAGGAAGCCCGCCAGTTGACAAAAAAAGGGGTCAGGGAGATCAACTTGGTCTCCCAGGATACCACCTCATACGGCGTTGACCTTTACGGGGAAAGGAGACTGCCGCGGTTGCTTTCTTCCCTGTCACAGATTTCAAAGCTTGAGTGGATCAGGCTGCTCTATACCCATCCAGCACACTTCTCCGATGAACTGATAGATCAGATAGCCTCAAATCCAAAGGTGTGCAAATACGTGGATCTACCCCTGCAGCACATCTCCGACGAGATATTGCTCCGGATGAACCGCAAGATGACCAGAAAAGAGGCAGAGTGCCTGATAATCAAATTGAAGGAAAGAATTCCCGATTTGACCTTGAGGACCTCATTTATAGTAGGCTTCCCGGGAGAGAAAAAGAAGCATTTTCAGGAATTGCTCGAATTCGTAGAAGAGGTAAGGTTCGATAAATTGGGCGCCTTTCCCTACTTTAGGGAAGATGATACTAAAGCATACAGCTTTAAAGGTCAGATCTCCTCAAAGTTGAAACATGAAAGATTAGACGGACTGATGTTTGCCCAGCAGAAAATCGCTTTTGAGAAAAACGAAGCAAAGATAGGAAAAACTTTCACCGTTCTAATTGATAAAAAGTCGGAAGAAGATGGAGAGTTTGTTGGCAGAAGCCAGGGTGAGGCCCCGGAGGTGGATGGAGTAATTTTGGTAAAGGATGACCAGCTCAAAGCAGGCGAATTGGTGAAAGTAAGGATCGTGGACTGGCGTGATTATGATCTGTCAGCCCAAATAGCAAAGGAGGTAGAGTATGCCTGAACCAAAAGATTCATGTGTTCAGCCGGCAAAAGGACCGATTGGAGTCTCAGAGGCGAGGGGATCTTCCCCGGCGCTATATCAAAAGGAGGGATTTAAAATGACGGCTAAAGTAGGCAAACCAGCTCCGGACTTTGAAGCCAGTGCCCTGGTGGAGGGCGGCTTCAAGAACGTGAAACTCTCCGATTTCAAAGGGAAATGGGTGGTGTTGTGCTTCTACCCCGGTGATTTCACTTTTGTTTGACCGACCGAACTGGCGGCAGTTGCCACCAAATACGATGAGCTGAAATCCATGGGCGTAGAGGTCTTGTCCATGAGCGTTGACAGCCGGTTCGTTCACAAGATCTGGCAGGAGGAGGAACTCTCCAAAATGGTAAAAGGAGGAATGCCATTCCCCATGCTGTCCGATGGGGGCGGACGTATCGGAAGCGTGTATGGTGTTTACGACGAAGATGCCGGGGTGAACGTCCGCGGCCGTTTCCTGATCGATCCGGACGGCATTATCCAGGCCATGGAGGTGCTGACGCCTTCGGTGGGACGCAACGTGGCGGAGTTGATCCGGCAGGTCAAGGCGTTCCAGCATGTTGCCAAAACAGGAGAGGCCACACCCTCCGGCTGGCAGCCCGGCAGGGTGACTTTGAATCCCGGCCCAGCCCTGGTGGGAAAGGTTTGGGAGGTCTGGAAGCCGGAGATGGCTTTTTGATTTTCTGCAATCGAATGGTTTAAGTTTATGAAGGCAGGAGAAATTACCAGTTCCCCCGCTGGAAGCGAGGAGCGGAAGGCAAGAAAATCGTCGGATGGTCCTACGGAAATATCCGACCTGCGAGATTTTTTGGAGGAGAAAAAAAGAAATAGGTAGGTCCGAAATTCCCGCCTCTGGCGGGATTTCGGACTAAGGAAAAAAGTGTCAGATAGTCCCGTCTTCGGCGGAACATATCCGGCCTACAAGATTATTAGTGAAGGTTACGTGAAGATAACTGAAGTAAAATGCAAAAACGCGCTGGTCAGATCAAGAATCGAGGGGATGGATTACGCCCTGAACCCTTACACCGGTTGCCAGCATGCCTGCGTATACTGTTATGCCGAGTTCATGAAGAAATATACCAATCACCAGGAGGATTGGGGAAAGTTCGTGGACGCGAAAATCAACGTAGCCCAGCGCTTGAGGGATCAGATCAAAAGAACCCGACCGGGCACGGTGATGATCGGCACGGTGACTGACGCCTATCAACCTCTGGAGGAACGATTCCGTTTAACCCGACAGTGCCTGGAGATTCTATCAGATTCTGACTTTCCGGTTTCCATCCAGACCAAATCCGATCTGATCCTAAGGGATATGGATGTTCTCAAGAAGATGAAAGAGAAAGAAGTCGGTTTCACCATCACCTGTCCCGATCCGGATGTGGAGAGGGCATTTGAACCGGGCACTTCAGATCTGGAGAGCCGTTTTGAGGGACTGGCAAAGCTGCAAGAGGCCGGCATACCGACATTCGTGTTTTTTGGCCCGATTTTACCCTTTTTTTCGGATTATGCAGATTCACTTTTGATGCTTTTTGAAAGACTGCAGAAGATGAAAATAAAGAGGATTTATCTGGACAAGATGAATTATATTAAGGGGAAGTGGAAGAAAATCGGGCACCTTCTGAAGATGGATTTCCCTCATGCTTTGCGCTTCTACGAGGGTGTGATGCAGCACGAACAAAGATACACGGAATGGCTCAGAACTACCTTGACTTCATCACTCTCTGGGTTCTCTTTTGACTCAGAGGTTCTGTTTTAGAAGGACGCGAAGAAAAGGAGCATTTATGACACTGGGAGTGAAGATTATCAGAAAAAGCGGAATTATGGTTTCGAAATTCATAGGCGCGCTTTTGATTTTACTCTACCTGTGCCAGTCCGCCGCCATCATATATCTGGTTCGTGAGAGATATGAACTTAAGGGCGTCTTAAGAGAGCAGCAGATAAGGATAAACGAACTGGAGGAGAAGCTTAAGATATTGGACATCATCGAGGAGTTCCAGGTGGGATTCAAAGATGAAGAGGTGGCACAGCTTACCCAGGTGATTTACGATCTGAGCAGAAGATATAATTATGATCCTCTTTTAGTTTTGGCACTGATTTTAACGGAGAGCTCGTTCCGAAAGGGGCAGATATCCAGTATGGGAGCTTTGGGTTTGATGCAGGTGAAGCCGTCCGTGGGATATGATCTTTCTTTAAGAAGAGGACTGAACTGGACCGGGGAGTTGTCCCTTTTTGAGCCGGCCTTTAACGTTCAACTGGGGACGCTTCATCTTTTTGAGTTGATACTGAAATTCAAGGACGTCAAGAAGGCGATAATCGCATATAACCTGGGAGAAAACGCTTTAAGGCATCGCCTGAAGGAAGGGCAGAAAGCACCCACCTATTTTCTCCGCCGGGTCATGAAAAAGTATGAGGAGCTGAAAGAAAGATATGACCACCCCAAAGGCTAAAAGGGTTTTTTTCTTTCGGATCGAAAAGAGCCTGATTTTAAAGATCATCGGTGCCTTGTTTTTGGCTCAAGCAGCCTGGTTTAGCCCTCTTGAGAGTCTTGCAGATGACATTGAGTTCCTTCGGGAAAACCCGTCTTCCAACGAGGAATTTCTGCGGAAATCCGTAAGCTCGCTTCTTGCCGACACCCTGGACGATTTTCCCGAAGCTGATTCGGAGCTTCTTATTCTGCAGGCGGAGGAAGCTCACCCGGCTAATTGGCTTTTAGAAGAGGAGCTGGTTTCTTATCTTCTGTCTTTGAACTATCAGGTGGTTTTGCATTCGAAAGAATCCAAAAGCGTTTTGCCGGAATCCAAATCTTTATTTTATCGTATCATTGAGATGAGCCTGGATTACCCGGAGATCAAAAGAAAAAGTTTTTTAGGGGGAAGAATGGTAACCAGAAGGTCCTGGCTCAATTTGTCGTTTCGACTGGAGGATGGAGCCACCGGTCACGTACTTTGGACCAAAAGGGGACAGCAGGAAAGATCGGACTTTATAAAAAAAAGCATGGTCAAATCCCTAAACAACCAATCCTATCCTTTTTTGAGCCCCCCTCTTCCGGGTGATTCCCACAGCAGGTTTCTTGAACCGGCTCTGGTGGCTGTGGTGGTGGGAGGGCTGATATACCTTTTCTTTGCCAATAGATGAGAACAAAATTAACTTAGAGTGAAACATGAGAACAAAATCGCTTATTCTGATTTGTCTTGAGTTGGTTCTGTTGTTCCTTCTGCTCGGCTTAGGTTGTGGACCCAAAGCACCCAAGGTGATTCTGGATGCGGAGGATCAATATGCTCTGGCCAGAAGGGAGTTTGACGAAAGGCACTGGGACAGGGCAGTGGTGGAGCTTCAGAAACTGGTTTTCAATTATCCGGGAGCCAGTTTCGTCGACTCCGCCCAATATCTTTTGGGAATGACATACTTTAACCAGGAAGAGTATCCCTCAGCCATACTTGAGTTCAACAAGCTTTCAGTCTCCTATCCCACCAGCCAGCTTGCCGATGATGCAGCTTTAATGGTGGCCCAGAGTGATTTTGAGATGTCTCCTAAAGCAGCGCTAGCTCAGGAGCATACCCAGAGAACCGTGGATGAGTTGAACAACTTCCTTAACGATTATCCGGAAAGCGACAGGAGGGAGGAAGCTTTAGAGCTTTTGATTAAAGCCAGAGGAAGGCTGGCCAAGAAAGCTTACCAGAACGCCCATCTCTACTTCAGGCTGAAACGTTATGAAGCGGCTCTTATATATTTAAGAAAGGTTTTGAATGATTACCACGACACCGAGTGGGTTAAACCGGCTCAGTTTGAGCTGGCCGAAGTCTTCTTCAAACAGGGGGAATATGGCAAGGCCAAAGAGGAATACCAGAAACTCCTGCAGGATTATCCCGACGATAAGTTGGCCAAGAAAGCAAACAAGAGATTGAAAAAGATGCAGGAAGAAGATAAAAATAAAGAGTAGAGTGAAAAGATCACTCATTGGGTGGATCGTTAACTGGGGTGGTTATGGCTCGCGGAAAAAGGATAGGCATCCTGGGGGGGACGTTCGATCCGGTCCATTGGGGACATCTGGTGTTGGCGGAGCAGGCCAGATTAAAACTTAAGTTAAACCAGGTGATCTTCATTCCCTGTTTTCGCCCACCGCACAAGAGGGGGCGAAAGCTTTCCCCGGCTATAGACAGACTCCGCATGATTCGACTTGCCCTTGAAGGTAATCCATTCTTCTCAGTCTCAGAGATAGAACTGAAAAGAAAGGGATTTTCCTATACCGTGGACACTTTGAGACAATTGAAAAAGCTGCATCCGGATTCTGGAATCTATTTCTTAACCGGATCGGATGTGGTCAACGAGCTTAACACCTGGAGAGACCCGGAGGAAATATACAGATTGGCTAAAGTGGTCATCGCCGTCAGACCCGGTTTCGACCGGTATGATCCCCAAAATGATTTCGTAAAAAAAAGCATCATGGTGAAGATAACCGGTGTGGACATATCCTCCAGCCAAATAAGGGAAAGGGTAAAAAAGGGGCAATCCATAAGATACCTGGTTCCCGCCGAGGTTGAAGAATATATTAAAAACAAAAAGCTGTACCGAAGATAGACCGAAGGGTTTTGAAGCGAAGTGAATAGGAATTTCCACAGTCCGGGGATTGGGTAGCTCACCAGATGGCTTGTAACGCGACTTACTCGACAAGAGCATCGGGACTTAGTAGTCCCGATGCAACGAGAACGTCAGGTTCAGACACTAATGTTCGGTTCTCAAATGTGATTGCAACTGCCCGATTTTTCCGCAGGATCTTGGAATCGGGCTTTTTGTTTGCCTGATGAATCAGGCAACTACAAAGCCTAATGCCCTCAGTTCTTGTTGGGATTGGGGTTGCACCCCTATCCCTTCACGGACAGGGGTTCAACCTCTGCCCGAACTAGTGTCTGAAATGGATCCCATCCCCCGCAGGCTAAAGTCTGCGGCTACCAACCCCTCTTCTATAGGATTGGCTGCAAAATCTGTTGACGAGAAAGAAAATTGATGGTATTTTCAGATGTGAGTCATTCAGTTGTAATTTTAAGTTTTATTCTAAAGTATAAATCATGCCTTCCAAAAATCGTCTGTTTCTGATAGATGGATCAGCCTTAGCATACAGGTCCTACTTTGCCTTCATTCGCAATCCACTGATCAACTCCAAAGGTGAAAACACCTCTGCCGTTTTCGGCTTTACCAATTCCATACTTAAAATTCTAAGGGATGAAAATCCGGATCTTATCGCCGTGGTCTTCGACACCAAAGCACCTACCTTCCGACACGAGATATTCAAAGATTACAAATCCACCCGAGCCAAGATGCCCGTGGAAATGTCAGAACAGCTTCCCCGAATAAGGGAAGTAGCTCAATGCATGAATCTACCTATCCTGGAGGTGGATGGCTTTGAGGCAGACGATCTGATGGGAACTTTAGCCCAAAAAGCCAAAAAGGAAGGGATGAAGGTGGTCCTGGTCACCGGTGACAAAGATTTTATGCAGCTGGTGGATGAAGACATTGTGGTGCTGAACCCAAAAAGGGGAGGCGAAAAGCCTGAATTATTGGACAAGGACGGAGTCGAAAAAAAATTCGGGGTGCCGCCGGAGAAGATAACCGAGCTTCTGGCTTTGATGGGAGATACTTCAGACAACGTCCCCGGCATTCCCGGCGTGGGCGAAAAGACCGCACTACAGTTAATCAAGGAATTCGGAAGCTTAGAAAAGGTTTTGAAGAATGCAGATAAAGTAAAAAGGAAGAGCGTTCAGAAGGGCTTAAAGGAACATGCGGATTTAGCCCGTCTCTCCAAAAGATTGGTGACCATAGATACCCATGTCCCCTTCAAACTGGAACTTTCTCAACTGAAGAGGAAAGATTTCGACCTGCCCCGATTAAAGGAGTTTTTCAAGGAACTGGAATTCACCAAGCTTTTGCAGGAAATCAGCTCGCTGGAAAAAGAGGAGGAGGTAAATTACAAAATTATAAAATCGGAAAAGGAACTAAAATTGTTGATCTCCGAGCTGAAGAAAGTCAAAGAGTTTGCCCTGGATACCGAAACCACCGACGTAAATCCCATCGAAGCAGAACTGGTGGGGATATCTTTTTCGTACAACGAGAAACAAGCTTTCTACGTCCCTGTCGGTCATACCGACAAAAAAAGCAATTTAAATCAGGCACTGGCGATAGAGAACCTGAAGGAGATCTTGGAGGACGAGAAGTTGAAAAAGGTGGGACATAATCTTAAATACGATCTGGAGGTGCTCAGAAAACATGGAATCGATCTTAAGGGGATGTATTTCGACACCATGGTTGCATCCTATCTTTTAAATCCGTCATTCAGGCAGCATAATCTGAACCGCCTGGCTTTGGAACATCTGGATCACAAGATGATTCCCATATCCGATTTAATCGGCAGCGGCAAAAAACAGAAAAGCTTTGCTGAAGTGCCGGTTGAAGATGCCTGCAATTACTCCGGTGAGGACGTGGATTTTACATTGCGATTGAAGGAAGTCTTCAGTCCCAACTTAAGCCTCCTCTCTTTGGAAAAATTGTTCTTTGAGGTGGAACTCCCCTTGATTGAGGTGCTGGCGGAGATGGAATTAAATGGGATCTCCATCGACGTTAAGCATCTTGAAAAACTCTCAACTCAGGTGGGAGAACAATTAGAAAAGTTAAGCTTGAAGATATATGATTTAGCTGGAAAGAGATTCAACATCAACTCTCCCCAGCAGCTAAGTGAAGTGTTGTTTGAAGATTTTAAGCTTTCCCCGGTGCGCAAAACCGCCAAGAGAACGGGATTGTCAACGGATATCGGAGTACTGGAGATTCTGGCAAAGCAACATCCATTGCCCGGTATTCTTCTGGAATATCGCCAGCTCTCCAAATTGAAATCAACCTTTATCGATGCGCTTCCCAAGTTAGTGAACAAAAGGACTAAGAGAATTCACACCTCTTTCAATCAAACGGTGACCGCCACCGGAAGACTCTCGTCCTCCGATCCCAATCTGCAGAACATTCCCATAAGAACCGATTTGGGGAAACAGATCAGAAAAGCATTCATACCCCGGGATAAGAATTTTCTGATAATGTCTGCCGACTATTCCCAGGTGGAATTAAGAATCCTGGCTCACTTCTCCCAGGATCAGACTTTGATGAGCTCCTTCAAAAAAGGCGAGGACATCCATAACCGCACCGCCAGCGAGGTCTTTGGCGTTCGCATAGACCGGGTTACTTCGGAGCAGAGAGCCATTGCCAAGACCACAAACTTTGCCATCATCTATGGAGTCAGCGCCTATGGGCTTTCGCAGCAGACCGACATGACCCCTCAGGAGGCGGCAATGTTTATCGACGTCTATTTCAAAAGGTACCCCCGGGTGAAAGAGTACATCGATCGTATGATCGAGCTTACCAGAAAGCAGGAATTCGTCACCACCCTCTTAGGGAGAAGAAGATACATACCGGAGATCAATAGTTCAAATAGACAAAAGAGAGAATTTGCAGAGAGAACTGCTATCAATACACCTATCCAAGGTTCTGCCGCCGATCTGATAAAGGTAGTGATGATCGACATCCACAGAGCTTTAACGAAACTCAAATCCAGGATGATCCTTCAGGTTCATGACGAGCTGGTATTCGACGTTCACAGAGAAGAAATAGATGTGGTAAGAGAGATGGTGAGGGATAAGATGGAGAATACCGTTGATCTGGAGGTGCCGGTCAAAGTAGACATAGGCGTTGGAGAGAACTGGCTGGAGGCGAAGTAGTCAGCGGATCAAACGGGTCAACGGATCAAACTAGTCAACGGATCAAACGGATAGAACGGATTAAATACATGGTGAGGTAATCCGTTTAATCCGCTCCATCCATTGACAGGATTGCTAATAATTATGCTACTGATTGGAGTCACAGGAGGAATAGCTTGCGGAAAGACCGAGGTGGCTAACTTCTTTCAAGATAAGGGGGCAATCGTCCTTTCAGGGGACCAGATCGGCAAAGAGGTGGTGGAAAAGAACCAGACAGTTCTAAAGGAATTGGCTGGCATCTTCGGAAAGGACATATTTGAGAAGAATGGCACCCTAAACCGGCGCAAACTCGGAAGGCTTGCGTTTGCCTCCGAAGAATCCAGAGACAAGCTGAACAGAATCATCCATCCACGTCTGCTGAAGGAGTTAAGAAGAAGGATTCAGAGTATAGAGGAAAAAACTCCCCAGGCAGTGGTGGTGATCGACGCGGCTTTGATTGTCGAATGGGGACTGGAGAAGGAACTAGACCATCTGATATTCATCCAATCGAAAAGAGAAGACAATATCCGTAGGTTACAAAAACAGAAAGGTTACTCCGAGGAAGAAGCTCTGGATAGAATCAGATCCCAGCTTCCCGAGAAAGTCAAAGAGGAAAAGGCTGACGTAGTAATAAGAAACGATAGAGGGCTGGCTGAATTAAAGACTGCAGCGGGTGGAGTCTGGAAATTCATTGTCCAGTGTCTTGTCGAATAGGTCCTCGACCGTATTCGGCCTGCACCAATCCCAAAGTGCAAGATAAAAAACTCTTGCATTGATCCCTGAAATCGTTATAATGACTCTGTTTTCGGTTTTCACCATGAACGGTGAATCGAGAACCGTAAACTGAATTTCCGGGGCAGTAGCTCAGTTGGGAGAGCGCCCGTACGGGAGGTCGGCTGGCAGAGATGATAATTTTGTTTTCGGGCTAGCTGTGAACTGTGAACCGAGAACCGTAAACTGAATTCCTGGGGCAGTAGCTCAGTTGGGAGAGCGGTACCTTCGCAAGGTACAGGTCGGCGGTTCGAGCCCGCTCTGCTCCAGAAATTTGTCCATACGGACAAATTTCTTGTTCGGAGTTCGTGGTTCATGGTTCGTGGTAAAAACAAAAGCAGAATATGAATCCAATTGAGAAATTCAACTTTGAAAATTTAAGAGTCTATCAGGATGCGTTGGATTTTTCTAAAAGGGTTTATAAGATCAGTAGGAAATTCCCGAAGGACGAGCTTTTTGGATTAACGTCACAGTTGAGGAGAGCTGCTTCATCTGTTCCATTGAACATTGCGGAAGGAAGTGGACTAACGAAAGCTGAGTTCAAAAATTTTCTGAGACGAGCCAGAGGATCGGTGTGTGAATGCGTTACCATTCTCTATTTGGCTTTAGATAATGGTTATATAACTAAACCCGAACAAAAGAGATTTTACGGAGACTGTCAAAAATTGGCAAAATCAATAAGTGCTTTGATCAACTCTATGAAATAGTTCCTCAACGAAAAGTATTTAAGGATTTTGCCACGAGCTACAAACGACGAACTATGAACCAATCCCGCCTTCGGCGGGATTGTTCCCGTGCTAGACGGGGAGTTAGCGGTGCCCTGTAACCCGGAATCCGCTATACC